>CAXUCS010000028.1:0-12084 GCA_964249365.1 uncultured Caulobacteraceae bacterium
GCGTCAGGCGGGCGTGGAGCGAGACGAGCGAACGATGTGGCGCGTCACGTCATCAGGCGCCGTAATCATCCCACAGTGGCCGGTCGGGACGGTCGTGACCTCCCAGCCCGGGTTGGACCGGGCGAAGGCTGCGGCGCGCGCGGATACGAGAAAGCTCGGGTCGGTGAACTCCACGAAGGTGACCGGGCGCCCCGCCCCGATGGCGCCACGATAGGTGAGCGGGCTCGTGTTGGTGCCGAGCGGCTGCGGCGTGACACGGCGATCGACCCAGGCCTGATCCTGCGGGTCGATCACCCCGAGCTGCAGGGCCGTAAGCGGCGGCAGGCTCAGTCCTCCGCTCGGCTCGGACGACGCGAGCCGCTTCGCGCGCTCCTCGGGACCAAGCTGGTCCATCAGGGACTGGCCGCTCTGCGCCAGGGCGGAGTCGAGGAAGACGACGCTGCGCACCCTGTCCGGGACGCGATCGGCGACGGCGGTGACCACCCGTCCGCCGAAACTGTGACCGACCAGGACCACGTCCTGAAGCTCTTCGGCTTCCAGGACCTGAACGATGTCCGTGATCCAGGTCTCAAGCGTTATGTCTGGGCCGAGCAGATGACGCCGCTCGCCCACACCGGTCATCGTGGGGCTGAAGACCCTGAAGCCCTGTGCGCGCAGCCGGTCCTCGACACGCCTCCAGCACCATCCGCCGAACCAGGACCCGTGCACCAGCACGATGGGGGGAAGAGGGTCTACCGCCATGGCCTCACGACGCGATGAGCTGCACGTGTTCCAGCCCCTCCGACGTCAGGCCGCGAGTGCGAGGGCCGAACAGGGCGATGACGATCATGCTCAAGGCCGCCGCCGCCGTTATGCCGATGAGCACGCCTGCGACGCCGAAGGCGACCAGCAGGAAGCCGATTATGTAGCTGTTGAAGGCGGCGCTGAGCCGGTCCACGGAATAGACGAGCCCGATCGCACGCCCCCTGAGCCGGGTCGGGAACAGCTCGCTCCGATAGGTGTGCAGTCCATAGGACAGCAGGTTGGCCGCGACGCTGATCACGAGGCCGCAGCTGATCCAGCCCAGCGCAGTGCGCTGGGCCACGAAGGCGAGGCCGGCGACGGCGGTGATCGCAGCGCCCAGAACGATCTGCCACTTGCGTTCGATGCGGTCGGCGAACAGGCTGAAGAGCAGGGGCGCCAGGGGAAAGCTGACGGCGATCAGGGCGGAATAGCCCAGGCTCCTGGTCAGCCCCACGCCCCGGGCCTCAAGCAGGGTGGGCAGCCAGTTGTTGAAGCCGAAGTAGGCGAAGGTCGCCGTGCAGCTGGCCGCGATCGTCATGAGCACACGGCGGCCGAGCTCGCCCTGGAAGAGCTCGCGGAAGGCGCCCTCGTGGGCCGCCGGGCCTGCGGCAGCCGTAGCCTCAGGCGCTGGGAGGGCACGCCCGCTGCGGCGTTCCACCAGCGTCTCGACGCGCTGGAGGACGCTGGAAGCCTCCGCGCCGCGGCCGTGCTCGGCGAGCCAGCGCGGCGATTCCGGCAGGCCCATCCGCACCCACCAGATCAGGACGGCCCCGATGACGGGAACGAGCAGGAGCAGACGCCACCCTTCAACGCCCCCGACGCTCCTGTGCGCCAGCAGGGCCGCCAGGACTCCCGCCAGCGGGACGGCGGTGAACTGGATCGCGGTGCTGACCGCGAAGCCGCGGCCGCGCAGGGCTTTCGGCATCACCTCGGAGAGGTAGGCGTCGACCGCGACGATCTCGGCGCCCACGCCGATGGCGGCGACGAGGCGCCAGAAGCAGACACCCAGGGCGTCGTGCTGGAGGCTCATGATCAGCGTCGCCGCAGCGTACCAGATCAGCGAATAGGTGAAGATGGGTCGACGTCCGAGGCGGTCCGACACGGACGAGAACAGCAGCGCACCCAGGAACAGGCCCGCAAAGGTGGCGAAGGCCAGGCTGGCCAGGTCCGGAAGCCCGAACAGGCCGCCACGCCCGGCGTGGAAGACGCCCGCGCGCACCAGCATGGGCGCCAGCAGGCTGGTCAAGGCCGTCTCGTAGATCTCAAAGAAGGCGCCGAAGGAGATGCGCGCCACCCATCCCCAAAGCGGCCGGCAGGACGGCAGCCGATCGATCCGCGCGGTGATCGCCGCGGGGCTTATCGCACTCACGGTATCTCGACGTACATCAAGGGCGAGGACTGCTGGCCCCCGTGCATGTCGCCGTCTCCGAGGTCTCCCTGGGTCAGCGGGCGGGGGATGGAGAACTTGAACGCGCGGGCGTTGGGGCACGCGAAGAGACGCACCTTCTCCACAGGTTGTTTGTAGAGGGCTGCGAACATCTCCCGGCTCAGCGCGCCGGAACGCGCCACGACCTCATAATCCTCGTCGGTGGAGAACATGATGTCGAAGGTGAGGACGAAGGGACCCGCGTTCTTGCTGCGGATCAGGCTGGCGATGTCCTTCAGCTGACGCATTCGAGCGCCTTCCCGACGGTGAGCATCTCCGTCCGGAACATCTCCGACTTGGAGTGCGGGACGGCGACATGGTTGAGGTTGAAGCGCCAGACCGGCCCGCGTTCGATCTCCGCGGGGTTGTGCAGGCAGGCGAAGCCGGTGATCGCGCCCTTCCACTGCGGGATGGGCGCGTGCAGCAGGGGCTGGCGGCAGTATTTGACGATGGCGGTCGCCAGCTCCTGGGTCGCCGCCGTGGCCTCGACCACGATACCGACCTCGTGCGGCAGCTCGCTGCGCCGCGTCTCAAGCACGCCCATGACGGCATCGCGGCCATAGACGTGGAAGGTCAGGACGTATTCGTCCGGCTTGACCTTCAGCAGTTCGGCCACCCCCTTCTTGATGTAGGCGGTGATCTGGCTCAACCACTCGTCGAGCTGCATGATGATGTAGGGGTCCCGGACCCCGCCGATGATCAGGCTCTGGTAACCGGCGAGCTCCGCCCCCTCGAGCTTGACGGTGTAGCGGTCGGCCGGGGGGAACTCGCTGCCGGTGATGCGGACGCTGATCTCGTCGTTCTGCTCGTAGCGGCTGTGGGTAAGATCGAGCGTGCCCGAACACTCCTTGTGGAGATAAGGGTCGGCGTTCTCGTACAGGCTGTGCGCGGCGATGCTCTGAGGGGTGCAGCGAAGGCCGTCCCCGACCGGGCGGATGATCGCCTCGTCCTGCCGGACGGTGGCGAAGATGACGCCCTTGCCCATGGTCTCGCAGGCTAGCGTGCCGCACTCGGCGACCTTGCCGGCGTGCCAAGCCAGCCCCGGCGGGAAGCCGTGCAGGATGGGCAGGGCGGCGTAGAGCGCCGGATCGCTGCACCGACCGGCGATCACCAGGTCCGCTCCAGCCTCAAGCGCCGCCTGGAGGGGCTCCACGCCCATCATGCCCACGATGTGCGATGAGCGGTCTATGGTGGCGTCGTCGAACGGCGGGGCGGGGTCCAGCGCCAGGACGCGGCCCTCGGCGTTCAGCTCGTGCAGGTAGCCCTTGTCCTGTTCGGAGCGGATCACGGCCACGCGCAGGTTCAGTCCGCGGTTGGCTGCGATCTCGCGCACGATGTCGAGCATCCAGTCCACGTGGGCGTCCGCACCCGCCGTGCCGACGGAGCCGATCAGGACCGGAATGGACGCCTTGCGCGCGGCGCGCAGGACGATGTCGGTGTCGCGCAGCACGGCCTCGCGCGAGAAGGCCGTCTTGCCCGAACCCAGTGCGAACGGCCCGGCGTCGGTGGTCCCCGCGTCGGAGGCGATGAAGTGCGGCTCGAGTTCCAGCGCCTTGAATAGGCTGGGCTCGTGCACGCCCGCCCCGATGGCTCCCGAAGCGGCGACGTATCTGATCTCGTCCATCATTCCTCCACCAGCTGCGGCTGGCGTCTTCGCACATCCGAGACGTGGAGCGTCAGCACGGGGCCGCCAGGTGATGGCGGACCAGCTCGCAGGCACCCTCCCCGCCGGTACGTTCATCTGTACCCGCTTGAGGCACCCTCTGGGCGACACGTCCGGGCTCGTCAACCTTTACCAAGGTCGTATAGGTGTAGGGTCATGAAGACCGACGGAGCATTCCTGAGCGCGAGCGAGGCGGCGGCCCTGCTCGGGGTCAGCAAGAACACCCTCTACGTCTACGTGGGGCGTAAGGGACTGCGGTCCCAGGCCGTGCCCGGCTCCCGCGAGCGGCAGTATTGGAAGGCCGATATCCTGCGCCTCAAGCACGGCGAGCGCGCGGCGGTCCGCTCGCCGGGCGAACTCAAGCGGGAAAGCGCGCTCACCCTGATCACGGACCAGGGTCCCTACTACCGGGGTCAAAGCGCCCTTGACCTGGCTGAGACCCGATCGCTCGAGGACGTGGCCGCCCTGCTGTGGGACTGTCCGGCGGACCAGGTCTTCAAGGGCGAGGCCCCGCGCACGCCTGCGGCGTTCGCCCAGTGGACCCGGCTGCTCGAAGAGGAGAGAAGCGTCGACCGGGCGCTGGGGCTTTTTCCTCAGCTGGAGCAGGCCGACCTGCGCGCCCACGACCTGTCCCATCTCGGCATGGCGCGCACCGGCGCCGACGTGGTGAGGTGGATGACCGCGATCATCCTGAGGCAGGCGAAGGCGCCTTGCCGCCCGATCCACGAGCACATCGCGAGATCGCTGGGGCTCGACGAGGACAAGACGTCCCTGGTCCGCCGGCAGCTCGTCCTGGCGGCGGACCACGGCTTCGAGCCCGCGGCCTACGCGGTGCGCGCGGTCGCGAGCACCGGCGTCTCACCCTGGCGAGCGGTCATGACGGGCCTGCTTGTCGTGCTCGGGCGAAGGAGCGGCAATGGACGGTTCGAAAGCATGCGGACCTTCCTTCTGGAACTCCACCAGGGCGACGCCCAACGCTCGCTCGTGCGGCGGCTGCGCGACGGAGAGCCCGTGCCCGGCTTCGGATCGCGCCTGTACCCGCAGGGCGACCCGCGGGCCAAGGCCCTGCTCGCCCACTGCGTCCAGATCTTCCATGACGATCCCAGGCTGCAGCAGGTGGTCGCCGCACAGGCGATCATGCTGGATGCGACAGGGTTGCACCCCGACTTCGCTTTCGTGAGCCTGCTCGTCGGCGAGCTGCTCGGCCTTTCGGCCGACGCCTCCTTCTTCTTGATCGGCCGAACCGTGGGATGGGTCGCCCACGCCATGGAGCAGTACGCAGCCGGGGAGTTCCAGCATCTCGAGGGCCGCTACCTCGGACCTCTACCCATCTCGGAGGGTACGTGAGCTATGTTTCCTACGCCACGCCGTATGATAACCCAGGCTCTCAGGGTCTGTGTTCATCCGCACGGGTATAAACAAGGCCGTAGTCCCTTGCTGGCGTAACGAGAACTGAGCACCCGACCGGGCTCTAGCCCGCTCGCGTCAGCTGCGACCACGCATTTACGAAACGCGTCAAGATTGACGGTCGATCGGCGCCCTCGTTACGGGTCTGCCTCAGAGCGGCCCAAGCCGCCGACCGATCAGGTGCGCCGCCCGCGCACGAGGGAGGACACCATGCGGAACATCGGCCCGAGCGCCCTTGCGTTGTCGTTTTTCATGGGATCGACGACGCTGGCGTACGCCCAGCAGACGTCGCAAGGGCCCGCCGTGTCCCAGCCGACCAACGCGCCGACATCGACGCCGGACACCGCCGGCGCCGCGGCCGGTTCTCCCGCACAGGCCGGCTCGGTCGCCCCGGGCGCTGCTCCACCCACCCTGACGGAGATCGTGGTCACCGCCCAGCGTCGCTCGGAGAACCTGCAGAAGGTCCCGATCTCCGTCACCGCGATCACGGCGGCCAAGCTGGCCTCCGCCAACATCACCACCACCGCCGATGTCGCCGCCATCACGCCCTCGCTCACGCTGTCGCAGTCACAGGGCAGCATCGAGCCCCGCATCCGGGGCATCGGCAACAGCTCGGCCGGGCCGTCGGTCGAGAACTCCGTCGCAACCTACGTCGACGGCGTCTACATCGCCCTGGCGGCGAACTCCCTTTTGAACCTTGAGAACATACAGCAGGTCGAGGTGCTGGACGGGCCGCAGGGCACGCTGTTCGGCCGCAACGCAACCGGCGGCCTCGTGCAGGTCATCACCAAGGACCCGAAGTCGACGTTCAGCGGCAACGCCGACATCAGCTACGAGAACTACGACACCACCCGGCTCGGCCTGTATCTGACCGGCCCGATCGTCAACCACGTGGACGCCGACCTGGCGGTCTATGCGAGCCACCAGGGCGACGGCTACGGCACGGACCTCGCCAACGACAAGCCGACCTACAAGACCGACCGCGATATCGCGGTCCGCTCCAAGTGGCTGGCCAGGTTCGACGAGGGGACGACGATCCGGCTCGCATTCGATTTTTCGAACACGGCTTCATCCAACCCGGGCTTCTCGACCGTGGCCGGCCTGCAGCCCGTCTTCGGCAAGCTGTCCCCACAGGTCCTATCCACGATCGACGCCCACCCCTACGACGACGACGCCAACAATCCCTTCGTCCACCGGGTCATCGGGGGCGGCGTGAGCGCCCGGATCGACCAGGTTCTAGGCCCGGTGACCCTGACCGACATCGCCGCTTACAGGCGCGTGACCTACCAGCAGGCGTTCGACGCGGACGGCCTGCCGGCGCAGATCGTCCAGCAGACCTTTACGCTGCCGGAAGAAGAGATCACCGACGAACTCCAGATCGCGCCGACCCACGCCGGGAAGCTGCAATGGATCGCCGGCCTCTATTACTTCAATGACGACAGCTCCTATGATTCTCTCGACACGGCGATCGGGACGCCGCCGGCCCAGGTCCAGTCGATCTCGTCGCCGGACTTCACGACCCGCTCGATCGCCGGCTATGGGCAGGCGACCTACGAGATCCTGCCGCAGACCCACGTCACCGGGGGTTTCCGCTATACCTACGAGTACCGAACGGAAGGCGGTACGGCCGGCGCCATCAGCGCCGCGGGCCTGCAGACGACCAGCGACATCCCTACCGCCAGCACGCATACGAGCACCCCGACTTGGCGACTGGCGCTCGATCACCAGTTCGGGCCGGACGTGCTGGGCTACATCTCCTGGAACAGGGGCTTCAAGAGCGGGGGCTTCAACCCCACCGTCCTTTCCCAGCCGGCCTACAAGCCGGAACGTCTGGATGACTATGAGATCGGGGAGAAGAGCACGCTGTTGAACGGCCGACTTCGGCTGAACGCGGCCTTCTTCTACTATATCTACAAGGACATCCAGGTTAACACGTTCCTGAACAGCCTGTCCGTCATCTACAACGGCGCCGAAGCACGCGAATACGGGCTGGACGCCAGCTTCGATTTCTCGCTGACCCGGGACCTCCTGATCACCGGCGGAGTGGTGCCGCTGCACGACCGGTTCAGCGACTTCCCCAACGCGGTGATCGCCACCCAGAACGCCGACAACACCACCTCCACCCACACGGGCTCGGCCACCGGCAACCGGCTCCCGTTCGCCCCGGACGCGACCGCCAGCCTGGGGATCGACTACAAGCGCACGATCGGGCCGGGACGGGCGGACCTCTTCGTCAACGACCTGTACAACACCGGTTACTACGGCCAGCCTGACAACTTCCTCCATCAGGGCGCTTTCCACCAGCTGAACGCCTCCCTTCAGTATCAGCCCGACAACAATCCGCTGACATTCAAGCTGTACGCACGAAACATCGTCAACAACCACGTCGCCGAGTTCCTGTCGGTGGGCACGACCGGCACGGCCGTGTCGTTCGAGGCGCCGGCGACCTACGGCTTCACCGTGGGCGTCAAGTTCTAGGTGGCGTTCGCGCCGGCGCCGACGGATCTGAGCACCGCTGGCTCGACGCCCCCAAAAGGAAACACGGCCGTGACCGCGCGTAGCCAAGCCGTCGTCCGAACGACCTTCTACGTCGGGGGGCGCTATGTCGGGCCGCCTGAAGCGCAGGTGATGCAGGGGCAGGTCTTTGTGGAGGCGCTCACGCCCGAAGAGGTCCTGCACCCATGTCCGCTCGTGCTGATCCACGGCGGTGCGCAGACCGCGAACAACTGGCTGACCACCCCCGACGGTCGGCAGGGATGGGCGGACTGGTTCGCAAGTCGGGGCTGGGTCGTCTATCTCATCGATCAACCGGCGCGGGGCCGGTCCGCCTGGCAGCCGAGCCTCGACGGTTCGCTGGCTCCCATCCCGGTCCATCACGTCGAGCGCCTCTTCACCGCCTGTTCCGACTACGACGACTGGCCACAGGCCAAGCTGCACACCCAGTGGCCGGGTGGCGAGAGCAAGGGGCATCCCGGCGACCCCGTGTTCGACCAGTTCTACGCCAGCCAGGTCCCGTGGATGGGCCGTGTCGAGGCCGAACATGCGATGTCGCAGGCGGGTGCGGCGCTGCTGGACCGCATCGGTCCCGCCGTCCTGCTGGTGCACTCCCAGGCCGGCGCCTTCGGATGGCTGCTGGCGGACGCCCGCCCGGACCTCGTGAAGGCGATCGTCGCCGTGGAGCCGTTCGGGCCGCCGTACAGGGACGAAAGCGGCCTTAAGAACGTCCCGGATCGGGCGTGGGGCCTGACCCTCACGCCGCTGACCTACGATCCACCCGTCACCGGGGATGACCGCATAGAGTTCGAACAGCAGGAGCCGAACGGATCCGGCCTACAGGCCGGCTGGCTGCAAAGGGGGCGACCGCGGCGCTTGGCGCACCTGCGCGAGGTCCCGGTCCTCGTGGTTACCGGCCAGGCGTCCTATCACGCCGCCTATGACCACTGCACGGTCGCCTACCTCCTCCAGGCCGGCGTCACCGTCGAGCATCTCCGCCTCGCTGATCAGGGGATCTGCGGCAACGGCCACATGATGATGTTGGAACTGAACAACCTGGACATCGCCGCTTTGCTGAATGAATGGTTGGAGCGGACTCTGACGTGAGCAAGGGCTGAGCCTACACGAAGGTGTGACACGTATTGGATTGCGACAGCAAGACAGGCCGTAGCACGATGCGTGAGTTCGTCATCAGATCGGCCGCGAATCGTAAGTCTTGGCTCGGCTAGATCGCGCCACGCCCTCGTCGCAGCTTCCGCCGTCGCCGCCGGACTTGGCGAGTGCGAAGGATCGGCCCGGGTTGGGGGGCACGGGTTGTCCGCTCCCGGTTCGGACTGGGGACGCCCCCCCCCCAAGCGCCCCTGGCAAGCGGGGCCGACGGCGGAGGTCGGCCTGCCGCACCTTTCAGCGCGGCTTGGAGTCGAATAAGCAGAACACGCGGACGACGGCGAGATCAGGATGCTGGCGCGCAGGCGGGGTCGTATCCGGCGTCGCGTCGACCGCCTGGACGAAGGCGGCGGCCGGAGCGGCCGGTATGACCGATCCTCGGGCCGCGTCTCGCCGCAGGCCCGTCAGGGCCGCCTGCTTCTGTGCGGCCGAGGCGGCGTTCGGAAGGTCGACGGCGCCCTGGAACAGAATACCGAGCACGTCGCCGTCGCCGTCCAGCATGGGACTCCCGCTGGAGCCGGGCTGGACGGACGATCGGACCCGCAGGATCCAGTGCGGCGACCCGCGGCTGGTCGTCGCCGTGAGGATGCTGGCCGGCGACCTCACGGGATGAGGGCCGTGGTCGTCGCCCGGAAAGCCGAGGATGGTGGCCGTGGGCCGGCTCGCCGCGACCGCCATCCTCAAGTCACGAAGGACCTCGGCCGTGGAAGGGGGCGGGCCGCCGCTCCAGGCGATCCAGGGCGTAGGCGCAAGGCCAGGTGAGCCGCCGGGCGGATGGGAAGGTGCACGGCGGCAAGGTCCAGGCCGGGCCCCGTCGGGAAGAGCACCTTGTCCGCGACGACGGCCGAGAGCTTGGCATCGCCCACGGTGACCCGCAGGCACCCGTCGACGACATGACGGTTGGTCAGCACCCACCCGTGCGAGTTGACGAAGAAGCCGCTGCCCCAGGCCAGGCCGACGTGCTCGCCCCGGGGCGGAAGACCGGCCTCCCGCACCCACCATGACGGAATGCGGATGGCCAGGATTGCGACCAGCGCGAGCAAGGTGGCGAGGGTGAGCGCGAGTCGGACGCGACCTCTGCCCGGCCATCCCTGCAGCCTCACGCCGGCCTCAGCCAGACCGACTCAAATTGCGTTCCACCAGTACGCGGGCAGGCTTAGCGTTCACAGGCCGTTCGTCCGCTAGCTCGGGCGCAACACGACCTTGCGCCATTCGCTCTGGTCGTCATGGAAGTTCTTGTAGCCGCCGGGCGCGTCTTCGAGCGACAGGCGGTGGCTGATGATGAAGGACGGGTCGATCTCGCCCTTGAGGATCCGCTCCAGCAGCGGGGCCAGGTACTTGTGCATGTTGGTCTGGCCCATCTTGAAGGTCAGGCCCTTGCCGAAGGCCGCCCCGAACGGGACCTTGTCCAGCATGCCGCCGTAGACGCCGGGGATCGAGATGGTGCCGCCCGGCTTGCAGGCGATGATCGCCTCGCGCAGCACGTGCGGCCGGTCGAAGCTGATCTTCAGCGTCGTCTTGACGAAGTCCATCACGTTGTCGGCCGACCAGCCGTGGCTCTCCAGCCCCACGCAGTCGATGCAGTGGTCGGGCCCGCGCCCGCCGGTCATCTCGGTCAGGGCCTGGTTGACCTTCACGTCCTCGAAGTTGATCACCTCGGCGCCGGCCTGGCGCCCCAGCTCCAGCCGGCCCTCGCGGTGGTCCATGGCGATCACCCGCGCCGCGCCGAGCAGGAAGCAGCTCTTCACGCAGAGCACGCCCACGGGGCCGAGCCCCCAGACCGCCACCGTGTCGCCCTTCTGGATGTTGCAGTTCTCCGCCGCCTGGTAGGCGGTGGGGAAGATGTCGGACAGGAACAGCACATTCTCGTCGTCGATCTCCGCCGGCACCTTGATCGGGCCGACGTTGCCGAAGGGGATGCGGACGTACTCTGCTTGGCCGCCGGCGTAACCGCCCATCATGTGGGTGTAGCCGAACAGGCCGGAGCCGGCGTAGCCGTACAGCGCCTCCATCATCGGCGCCTTGTCCGACGGGTTGGAGTTCTCGCAGGCCGAGAAGAAGGACGACTTGCAGTGCCAGCACTGGCCGCAGGCGATGGTGAAGGGATTCACCACCTTGTCGCCGATCTTCAGGTTCGCAACCTCCGGCCCGACTTCGACGACCTCGCCCATGAACTCGTGGCCCATGATGTCACCCGACACCATGGTGGGCATCTGGCCGTCGTAGAGGTGCAGGTCCGAGCCGCAGATGGCGGTCGCGGTGGTCTTGATGATGATGTCGTGCGGGTTGACGATCTTGGGGTCGGGAACGGTGTCGACGCGGATGTCGTGACGGCCATGCCAGGTGACGGCGCGCATGAGGGGAGGCTCCTGTTCTGATCTTGTCTACGGCCGGGCTGCGCGTCAGCGCACCTCCGCGGCCTTGGCCTCCGCCGTGGCGTCCGCCTTCTTGTAGCGAGGCGCGGCGTCGGGATAGGCGGTGGTCGCGATCTCGCCCGTTTCCAGCAGCATCTTGAGCCGGCGGAGGTCGCGCTTGGCCTGCATGCCCGGCTCCACGGCGAAGAGCTCCGCCACCAGCTTGCCGAGCGCGCTGCCCGGCGGCTCGTAGATCAGGGTGGCGTGCAGTTCGACGCCCCGGCCGCCCGGCGCGTCGCGGAACTCCACCGTGCCGTGGTTCTTCACCTCCGCGCCCTCCTCCGTCTCCCAGGCGATCAGCCGGCCGGGTTCGTCGCGGATGACGCGCGCGTTCCACTCCACCGTGCGGCCGGCGGGCGCCTTCACCACCCAATGGGATCGCGTCGCGTCGAGCTCGTCGACCCGCTCGATGTTCTCCATGAAGCGGCCGAGGTTGGAGAAGCGGCGGAAGAAGCCATACACCTCCTCACGCGGCCGCCCGATCGTGACGGAGCGGACCGCGACCTCGCCGTCGGCGGTCCTGTCCTTCTTGGATTTCAGGGCGTCATCGGGAACGGACGGACTGGAGGTCATGGGCGCTTCCTCACTGTTCAGCCTGCCAACCCGGGGCCCGGGGCCCGTGTTCCGGCTCACCTCCTCACCACGATCATGGGCAGGAGCGGCGAGCGGAGCGCGCTCAGAATGAGCAAGGCCGCCGCCCGCCCGAGCTGGGGCGGTCGCAGGGCGGCGAA
>CAXUCS010000028.1:12094-14351 GCA_964249365.1 uncultured Caulobacteraceae bacterium
GGCGTCCAGTGCGCCGGCAAGCGCCAGGCCGGCGGCGGCCAGCCATTGGCTGAGGACCAGGAGGCTCGCCACGCCCCAGAAGAACAGCAGCAGCATGGTGGCGAGCTCGCTCCACCGCCCGCCGCTCACCTCCGAGAAGGTGAGCCCGCGCCGCACCCCGGCGTAGAAGGCGAGGAGGCCCCCCGCCCAGACGACGGAGAGTAGGCGCAGCACCGACGCGCCTCCCGGCGCCGACAGCGCCGCCGAGCCGGACCAGGCCGCTGCGGCCAGGATCGCGAACGGAAGGACCGCGGCCCAGCCTAGGAGGAGGTCCACCGCCTTCTTGCCCTGGCCAAGCCCGGCGCTGTCACGGATGCGGGGGCTGGCCGGCGGCATGGACCGCTTAAGGACCTGGGCGGCCCGCGCGTTCCGGCGTCAGGCCGCGCGAGGGAGCAGGAAGCTGACCTTCTTGCGACGGAAGTCCACCACCACCCGGTCGAACCGGCGCAGCACGTCCATGCCGAGCAGCATGGCCGGGCCCCCGTTCATGTCGAACTCGGCGAAGGTGTGCAGGTCGGCGAAGGCGATGGGCATGTTGTTCACCGTCGCCTCGCCGATGCGGATGCGGCCGACCATCGCGAAGCGGGCCGGCTTGGTCCGCCCCGACACGCTGACCACCTCGCCGGGCGGGAAGAGGACGCCGCCGCGCCCGCCGGTCACCATGCGCTCCAGCGTGAGGTTGCCCACGGTGTTCTGGGCCCCCGAGTCGATGATGACCTGCAGCGGGCGCCCCTCGAAGCTCGCGTCCACGAGGACCAGTTGGCCGAAGCGGCTTCTGGCTCGCACCACGATCACGTCCGGATCCAGGTCCCAGCGCCGGGACGGCTCCACCGACAGCCCGCCGCCGCGGAAGTCCATCACCATGCGCTGGTCGCGCAGGCTGTCGATGCCCAGGATGCCTTGAGCCCCGATGTCGCCGGCCTTGAGCGTGGGGGCCGTGATGTCGGTGACCTCGCGCCGGCCCACGTCGAGTCTCGCCACCCTGGCGGTGGCGTTGAGATCGACCCCGCCGATGTCGTGCATCATCACCGGGTCGCCGGGTTTGAGCTTCAGGCTGTCGGCGAGTTCGCGCGAGACGACGGTGCGGTCCGCCCCCGTATCGACGATGAAAGGGAAAGGACCTTCGCCGTCGATGCGCACCGGCACGGTCATACGGCTCGCGGCGTCTGCGGCGGCCCGAAGCCGCTCGGGCCCGGCCGGCTGAGGGATGCGGCTCGCATCCTGGGCCACCCTGACCTCGCCCGGGCCGAAAGCCTCAAGGAGCACGCAGGCCGCCAGGACCGCCGCAGCCCATCCACCCCACAAGGCCAGGGGCCGCATCGTAGCCTACCTCCCGAACTTTTTGGAAAGGCTACTCGCCCGCGACGCCCCGGCAAGGGCCGAAGGCGAGACGCGTCAGTGAGCCGCGCGGCCGCGCCGTCCGTGGGAGGGTGGTGGAGCTAAGCGGAGTCGAACCGCTGACCTCTTGAATGCCATTCAAGCGCTCTACCAGCTGAGCTATAGCCCCGGGGAACCCGGTATCGCAGGGGTAGGTCCGGCGAGGACGCGACCTCTATGTCAGCGCCTCCGCGTGATCAACCCCCAGGCCGCGGCCTCACCGATCCTCTTCGCCGCCATGGCGCTCGACCGGCTCGTCGCTGAAGGCCTCCTCTTCCTCTTCCTCAAGGAAGGGCACGTCCTCGCCTTCCGCGTCGATCTCCGCGCCCTCGTCCTCGTCGTAGCCGACGCCATGATCGGCCTCGGGCTTGGCGGCCGCTTCGCCTTCCGGCGCTTCGGCCTTTGCGGCCTCGTCGATCTCAGGGGTGTCGTCCTGCTCCTCGAAGCCCTCCTCGGTCTCGGCGGGCTTGGGCGCTTCCTCTTCGGCCTCGTAGTCGGGCGCGGCGGTGCGGGTGCGGGCGCGGCGGGAGCGCACCGCCTCCTCGGGATCGAAGTCAGCGCCGCATTTGGGGCAGTGGGCGGGACGACGGTTCAGGTCGTAGAATTTGGACTGGCAGTTCGGGCAGACCTGCTTGGTCCCCAGATCGGGATTGGCCAACGAGGACCTCGTCAAGGGGTCGTCGAGTGCGGGTCGGCTCCTCTGCCATGGGCGCCCGGCCCTGTCAAAGCGCGCGGATCGGCCTGTCCGGGCGCAGCGCCGTGGCCGAGCCGCGGTCCGAGCACCGCCACCGCCGCCCCCGCCAGGATGAGGAGGAGGCCCACGGCCATGGCCGCCCAGTAG
>CAXUCS010000029.1:0-1302 GCA_964249365.1 uncultured Caulobacteraceae bacterium
GGCGGCGTTTGCCGGGCGCGCGGTCTCGGTGCGCAGCACAGCGACCGAGATCCGCATCGTAGCCGACGGCACGGTGATTGCCGAACACGTGCGCCGCTTTGGGCGTGATCAATTGATCTGTGATCCCTGGCACTACGTGCCGGTCCTCGCCCGCAAGCCCGGCGCCGCAGCCGAAAAGGCGGCGGCGAGAGCGGCGACGGCGGAGGGCGGCGCGCCCCCGGCCAGGATAAGCACGCACGGGCGGCCGGCCTGCGCTTCGAACGACCAGTAGCGCTGGCCTGCGTCCATGCCGTAGCAGAACGGCAGGGTGTCGCCGGGCCGCAGGGTGTCGGACATGGCTGCGCCTCCGGTGCGTCGTGCGCGTGACGTTAGGAGAGGATGGGTTAACCAAACGGCGCCGGGCGGCGCTTGCAGAAGCCGCCCGTCACGCCAACCGCTAGGAGCCGGGCGAACCCGGCGCGAAGGTCTCGAAATAGCGGCGGAGTACGCCTTCGTAGACGCGGGCCAGCGCTTCGATCTCCGCCGCCGGGGCGCGTTCGTCGACCATATGCATGGTGGCGCCCACCAGCCCCAGCTCCACCACCGGGCACAGCGCGCGGATGAAGCGGGCGTCCGACGTGCCGCCGGAGGTGGAGAGCTCGGCCTCCCGCCCCGTCTCGGCCCGCGCGGCGGCGGCGACCACCTGCACGAAGGCATCGGGCTCGGTGTAGAAGGCCTCGCCCGACATCCTGATCTCCAGAGACACGGCGCCTTCGAACGACGCCTCCGCCCACGCCCGCTCCTCTTCGAGCCAGGCGCAGAGCTCGGCGCCCTTCCAGTTCGGATTGTAGCGGATGTTCAGCCGGGCGCTCGCCCGGGCGGGAATGACGTTGTGGGCGGGGTTGCCGACATGGAGGTCCGTCACCTCCAGGTTGGAGGGCTGGAACTCCGGATAGCCCTCGTCCAGCCGGCGCGCGGCGAGCCGGTGCAGCATCCCGATCAGCACGGGTACGGGATTGGCGGCCCGGTGCGGATAGGCGACATGACCCTGGCGGCCGCTCACCTCCACCACCGCGTTGAGGCTGCCGCGCCGCCCGACCTTGATCATGTCGCCGAGCGCGGCGGCCGAGGTGGGCTCGCCCACCAGGCAGTGGTCCACCCGCTCGCCTTCGGAGAGCAGGAGGTCCACTATACGCCGGGCGCCGTCGTGGCCCGGCCCTTCCTCGTCGCCGGTGACGAGGAGCGAGATGGAGCCGGCCGGGGCGCCGGCGCCGGCGGGGGTGGGGGGGGCGGCGCGCGCCCCGGCGCCCCCGCCCCCAACAG
>CAXUCS010000029.1:1312-14206 GCA_964249365.1 uncultured Caulobacteraceae bacterium
AGGATTGTGGACGCGGCGGCGACGAAGGCGGCCACCGCGCCCTTCATGTCCACGGCTCCCCGTCCGAAGAGCATCCCGTCCACGACCTCCGCGTCGAAAGGGTCCCGGCTCCAGGCGGCCAGATCGCCGACCGGCACCACGTCGGTGTGACCGCCGAAGCAGAGGTTCGGCCCGCGCGTCCCCCAGCGGGCGTAGATGTTCTCGATCTCGCCGAAGCGCAGGCGGCGGCACGCGAAGCCGAGCCCCTCCAGAGCCTCCTGCAGCACGTCCATCGCCCCGGCGTCGGCGGGCGTGACGGAGGGACGACGGATGAGCGCCCGGGCGAGCTGCAGCGGATCGACGCGGGAGGTCATTTGGCCGCGCTTAGCCCGCAGATGCGCCGCCCGCAACGGCCGCGCCGTAAGCCGGCCGTTAACGATGACGCCGCATCACTGGCGACCAGAAGCCCACCGGCCGTGGAGGACGAGGCCATGAGCTACCGCGTAGTGGCGGTGGACGACAATCCGGTAGTGACCGGGCTGATCGCCGCAGTCCTGGAACAGGCCGGCTACGCGGTGGAGGTGGCCGACGGCGGCGGGCCGGCGCTGGTCGCGCTCCAGCGCAACCCGCCGGACCTCCTGCTGCTGGACCTTGAGATGCCCGGCCTGGACGGGCTGGAGGTGCTGCGCGTCCTCAAGGCGGAGAAGGTCTGCCAGGGCGTGCCGGTGATCATGCTGACCGGCGAGAGCGACGTCCACTATGTCGGCCGGGCGCGCGAGCTCGGGGCCGCGGGCTATCTCCTCAAGCCCTTCCGCGCCGAGGACCTCACCGCCAAGGTCCGGCGGGTGTTGGAGGACGCCGACACCGTGTGGCTCGACGACTACCATACCGTAACACGCTCCGCGGCAGATGGCCGGATGCGGTCGCGACCGGCCGCCTCGCCGAAGGCCTGACATGCCCGTCCCCGTCACCGACGCCGCGGAGGAGGACCGCCTCGCGGCGCTCCGCAGCTTCGAGGTCCTGGACACGCCCGCCGATCCCACGCTGGACAAGATCACCGCGCTGGCCGCCGAACTGTTCGACACCTCCATCGCCGCCATCACGCTGGTGGATGCGGACCGGACGTGGATCAAGTCGCGCTGGGGCGCGACGCCTGACGAAGTGCCTCGCAAGGAGTCGCTTTGCCAGCATACCGTCCAGGAGCCTGCCGGCTCGACCCTGCTGGTCGAAGACGCCCAACTGCGCCCGGACTTCTGCGACCTACCGATGGTGCAGGCGCAGGGCGGGGTGCGTTTCTACCTGGGGGCCCCGCTGGTGGACAAGGGCGGCCACGCGCTGGGCGCGCTCTGCGTGGCCGACAGCCGGCCGCGGAGCGGCGTCGGACAGCGGGAGCGCCGCCGCCTCCAGGTTCTGGCCGACCTGGTCGTCGATGAGCTGGAGCTCCGCCGGGCCGCCCGCCAGGTGGTGGAAGCCCAGCGCCTGCTCTCGCTCGCCGAGTCGATGGCCGGGGTCGGGCAGTGGCGGCTTCGCCGCGACGGGTACGTGACCTGGTCGGACGAGGTCTACCGCATCCACGGCGTGGATCCGGCCACCTTCAACCCCGACCTCCAGGAGGGGATCGGTCACTACCATCCCGAGGACCAGGCCAAGGTGGCCGAACTCGTCGAGCGGGCCTTCCGAACGCGCGAGGGCTTCACCTTCAAGCTGCGCCTTCGCCGCGCGGACGGCGTGCTGCGCCGGGTCTCCTCCCGCGCGGTGTGCGAGCTTGACGCCCAGGGCGAGGTCGCCGCGCTGTTCGGCGTCTTCCAGGACCATACCGAGCAGCTGGAGCTGGTGGAGGCGGCGGAGGCGGCCGCCCGGGCCAAGTCCGACTTCCTGGCCAACATGAGCCATGAGCTGCGCACGCCGCTGAACAGCATCATCGGCTTCACCCATGTCCTGGTGCGCGACGACGCGCTGGCGGCGGAGCACCGCCACCAGCTGAAGCGCATCGAGGAGGCGGGGCGCGGCCTCCTCACTGTCGTGAACGACGTGCTCGACTTCTCCAAGATCGAGGAGGAAGGGGTCAAGCTGTCGCCCCGCGTCTTCTCCCCTGTGCGGCTCCTGGAGAACCTCGTGGCGCTCGCCCATCCCCAGGCGACCGACAAGGGGCTTTCGCTGGTGGTCGATTACCCCCACGACCGACGGCTCGCCGTGGAAGGCGACGTGGACCGGATCCGCCAGATCCTGGGCAACCTCCTCTCCAACGCCATCAAGTTCACCAGCTGCGGCCAGATCCGCCTGGGGCTGCAGAGCCGGCGTCGCCCCGACCATATCCAGCTCGACTTCCAGGTGGCCGACACCGGGATCGGCATCGCCGCCGACCAGATCGAGGGGCTGTTCCGCCGCTTCGCCCAGGCGGACGCCTCCATCTCGCGCCGGTTCGGGGGCACGGGCCTCGGGCTCGCCATCTCCAAGCGGCTGGTGGAAGCCATGGACGGCTCCATCGACGTGTGGAGCGAGCCGGGTCACGGCGCCACCTTCGAGGTGCGGCTCCGCCTGCCGGCCGCCCGGGCGGAGGCGGAGGAGACCGCCGAGACGCCCGTGCATCCGCAAGGGGCCGCGAGGCTGGCGACGCTCAAGGTGCTGGTGGCGGAGGATGTGCCGGTCAACCAGGAGCTGGTGCGGCTCATGCTCGATCCGCTCGGCTGCCAGGTCACCGTGGTGGACAACGGCGAGGCGGCGGTGGACGCGGCCGAAGCCGGCGGCTTCGACCTCATCCTCATGGACATGCAGATGCCCGTCCTGGACGGGCTGGAGGCCACCCGCACCATCCGGCGGCTCGGCGGCGAAGTGTCCCGCACTCCCATCGTTGCGCTCACCGCCAATGTCCTGCCCGAGCAGATCGAGCGCTGCCGCCGGGCGGGCATGGACGACCATGTGGCCAAGCCTTTCGTCTCCGAGGACCTCCAGGCGATCGTGCACAGGTGGGCGGGTCGCCGACGTGGAACCGGGGCTTCCGGCAACGTGATGCTGGACGACCTGGCCGCACAGATCGGGCCGGCCGCGATCCGCCGTCTCCTGGCCGGGCTCGACGAGCAGATGGCCAAGGTGGTGGAGGCCTCCAAGGAGGTGGACGGGGCCGACCTCGCGAGGCTGGCCCACAGCCTGCGCGGCGCAGCCGGCGCGCTCGGCTATGGCGAGACCGCCCAAGCCTGCCAGGCGGTGGAGACGGCTCACCGGCAGGGCGCGAACGCCGGCGAGGCCTTCGGGCGGCTACAGTCCGCCTGCGCTTCGGCCCGCAGCGCGCTCGGCGAACGCTTGGCCGCCTGAAGTCGCGCTACTCCGGGTTCTCCAGGCTGAAGGCCTGGCTCTGCTCGTCATAGGCGAAGAGCTCGGCGTAACGTCCCCAGTTGATGGCCGCCTGCATCGTCTTGTCGGCGTATTCCTCGCTCATGACGTCCTCCAGCTCCTCGGAGAAGCGACGGTAGGGTGCGGTGTGGGTCGGGCGCTCGTCCAAGACGCGGCGGATCAGGGCCACGATGGGCACGTGGGCCAGGAGCTGCTGGCCGAACAGGCGCTTCCTCCCGTCGCTGTCGCTGTCCACGAAGCGCCGGCCGGCCTCGCTGAGGGCGATGTCCCCGTGGGCCACCTCCGCCAGGCGCAGGAGCTGGAGCGACTCGGCAAGGGGGAAGAGCTCGTCGATCTCCATCTGCAGGTCCTCGGCGATCTCCGGCAGGTCGGCGCGCCCCTCGAACGGCGGCCCCGCCAGCTCCTCCATCAGCCCGGCCAGCTCGTTGGTGGAGACCTGCTCCAGCCCCATCCGCACGCCGACGCCGGCGGCGGTCTCCGAACTGGGCTGCTCGGCCTTGAGGTGCGGGTCCGACGGACTGGTCATGCGCCCGTAGATGTCGTCCACCAGCGCGCGGAAGGCCGGGGCGGCGCGGTCGCGGGGGTGCGCCAGATCCACAGGGATCTCGTGAGCGATGCGGCCCGGGTTGGCGGCGAAGATGATGATGCGGTCGCACATCAGCACCGCTTCCTCGATGTTGTGGGTCACGAGCAGGATGGAGGACAGCGGCAGCCGCTTCTCCTGCCAGAGCTCCACGAGGTCGGTCCGCAGCGTCTCGGCGGTCAGCACGTCCAACGCCGAGAAGGGCTCGTCCATCAGGAGGAGCTCGGGATGCACCACCAGGGCGCGGGCGAAGCCGACCCGCTGGCGCATGCCGCCGGAGAGCTCGCGCGGATAGGCCGACTCATAGCCGTCCAGCCCGATCAGGTCGATGGCGGCGACCGAGCGCGAGCGGCGTTCGGCGGCGGCGACGCCCAGCGGCTCCAGGCCGATCTCCACATTCTCCAAGACCGTCAGCCAGGGAAAGAGCGCGAAGCTCTGGAACACCATGGCGATGCCCTGGGACGGGCCCGTGAGCGGCCGCCCCCGCCACTTCAGCGCGCCGGAGATCGGGCGCGACAGCCCCGCGATGATGCGCAGCAGGGATGACTTGCCCGAGCCCGACCGGCCGAGCAGCCCCACGATCTCGTTGGACTTCAGATCGAGGCTGACGTCCTCCAGCACCAGGAGCTCGGCGCCGGACCCCTTCGGATAGGCCTGGCGGACATGGCTGATCTCCAGGAGCGAGCGGCCGGGCGCGGCGGCCGGGGGCGGAACGACGTCGGTCATGGCCATGGCGAGCCTTCCTCAATCCATCCTGAGACGGCGGGACGCATAGTCGAACAGCGGTCTCCAGAGCGCGCGGTTGAAGCCGACCACGAAGATGCTCATCACCGCCGCCCCCACCGTCACCCGGGCGAAGTCGCCTCGGGTGGTGGCTTCCGCGATGAAGGAGCCGAGCCCCCGGGCCGTCAGGGTGGTGGGGCCCCAGCTCGCCACCTCCGCGGCGATGGACGCGTTCCAGGCCCCGCCGGAGGCGGTGATCGCGCCCGTGACGTAGTAGGGGAAGATGCCCGGCAGCGCCACGCGCCGCCACCAGCTCCAGCCCCTGACCCCGAAGCTGCGGGCCGCCTCCCGCAGGTCGCTCGGGAAGGCCTGCGCGCCGGCGATGACGTTGAAGAGGATGTACCACTGGGCGCCCAGCACCATCAGCGGCGACAGCCAGATGTCCGCCGACCCGTGGAAGTGCACGATGGCCACCACCACCAGCGGGAAGAGGAGGTTGGCGGGGAAGGCGGCCATGAACTGAGCCACCGGCTGCAGCGCGCCGGCGAGCCGTGGTCGCAGGCCGACCATCACCCCGATCGGCACCCAGACCAGGCTGGAGAGCCCGATCAGCACCAGCACGCGCAGCAGCGTAAGGGCGCCCAGCCCCACCACGGCCAGCGCCTCCATCGGGCCGACCTCCCGGCCCACGAACGCGATCACCCGCCAGGCGACCCACGCCGCGAAGAGGGTCACGGCGGCGTAGAAGGCGTAGTCGGCCCCGCGGCTCCTCAGCGCCTGCGCGAGCCGCCGCGAGGGCGGCCGTCCGCCGCCCCAGTGCACGCGGGTGACCGAGCCGGCGATGGCGGCGAAGGGGAGCCACAGCCGGCGCACCAGCTGCGCCCGCTGGAAGAAGTTCAGGAGCCAGCTCTCCGGCGGCGGTCCCAGCGCGGGCGCGAGTTCCACCCTGAACTTCTGCGACCAGGCCACCAGCGGGCGGAACAGGAGCTGGTCGTAGGCCAGGATCACCAGCGCCATGACCAGGATGGCCCAGCCCACCGCCCCGAGATTCTTCTGCTGGATCGCGACGCCGACATAGGAGCCGATGCCCGGCAAGGTGATCGACACCTGGCCGACGGTGAAGACCTCCGACAGCGTCACGAAGAACCAGGCTCCGGACATGCTCATCATGGCGTTCCAGATCAGCCCGGGCGCGGCGTAGGGCGCTTCCAGCACCCAGAACCGGCGCCAGGGCCCGAGCCTGAGCGAGCTCGCCACGTCGTTCAGGTCGCGCGGCACCGTCTTCAGCGACTGGTAGAAGCTGAAGGTCATGTTCCAGGCCATGCTGGTGAAGATCATGAAGACCGCCGCCAGCTCCGCCCCGAACACCTGTCCCGGGAAGAGCGCCAGGAAGAAGGTCAGGGTGAAGGAAAGAAAGGTCAGGATGGGCAGCGACTGGAGGATGTCCAGGAGCGGCACCAGCACCACCTCCGCCCGCCGGCTCTTGGCCGCCGCCGCACCGTAGACGAAGGTGAAGAGGACCGAGCAGGCCATGGCGGCCAGCATCCTGAGCGTGGTGCGGAGCGCGTAGTTCGGCAGCGCCAGGGGGCTGAGGCTGATGGGCGTGCGTGCGGCGGACACCATGGGCTGCAGCGTCTCTCGCCCGCCGACCGCCACCAGGGCCAGGCCGCCGATCACCAGGGCGAAGACCGCCCAGTCCCACAGGCTCGGCACGAAACGCCAGCTTCTGCGGACGGCGAGGAGCGGACGGGCGTCGGCCAAGGCGTGCCCTCCCAAGCCGGCGCGATGTCCGGGCCTTAGCCAAGAAGCCGCAACCCTGCAATCGTGTGGTCGGGAGCCTTGTCAGCGCCAGTGCGGCGCGCGAGCCTCACGTCATGGTGATTGGGACACAGCTGCGGATCGGGTCATCCTGCCAGCCTTAGATGGAGGTCCAAAGTCCTTGCGTCCGTCGGCTCCGCGCCGGCGGACGCCTCCTTCATCCCTTCCGATCCGCCACGATGCTCAGCGTGCAGGCGGAACGCCCGGCTCGGCGCTGGCGACCGGGATCGGCGCGGACGCATCCACCGAGTCGGTCCGCACCTCGGCCGGAGCGATCGCCGCCTTCGGCGGCTGCGCCACCGGGGCCACGTCGTCCTCGCGCTCCTCCACCGCGGCCCTGTCGCTCGCATAGGCGATGAGGTGCTCGCCCGACGCCGGGCCGCCGCTCGCCGCCACAAGCTCGGCCGCTCGCTCCGCCCTGATGTCCTGGACGCCGGCGTCCTGCGCCTGGCCGATGCCCGCGTAGAGCAGGCCGCCGGCCAGCATGACCGAGATCAGGGCCGCCCGGCCCGCCGTCTTGCGCATTGGAAAACCCACCGGAACCCCCTAGATCAGAAGCTCAGGACGGGGCCTCTCGCGAAAGCGCTCGGCTGGACCCGCCCTGGCCAAGTGATAAGTCTTAAGGAAGCGTTACGGTTGCCGAATCGCGCGGGGTAGGAATCCTGCCGCCCCGGCCGCCGAGCGTGCAGCTGATCGGTCGAAAGCTTGAGCGACGACGCGCCCTCCCCGCCCTCAACCGCCGGCGGCGTAAGCCCTATCGCGATCGAGACGGAGCTGAAGCGCTCCTACCTCGACTACGCCATGAGCGTGATCGTGTCGCGAGCCCTGCCGGATGCGCGCGACGGCCTGAAGCCCGTGCACCGGCGCATCCTCTTCTCCATGCACGAGAACGGGCAAACCCCCGACCGCGCTTACAACAAGTCCGCCCGCGTCACCGGCGACACGATGGGCAGGTACCATCCGCACGGCAACCTGGCGATCTACGATGCCCTGGTGCGCATGGCCCAGCCCTTCTCTCTGAGGCTGCCGCTGATCGACGGGCAGGGCAATTTCGGCTCCATGGACGGCGATCCCCCGGCGGCGGAGCGCTACACGGAGGTGCGCCTGGCCCGCGCGGCCCTGCCGCTGCTCAGCGACCTCGACAAGGACACCGTCGACTTCCAGCCCAACTACGACGGGCGTGAGCAGGAGCCGACGGTGCTGCCGGCCCGCTACCCCAACCTCCTGGTCAACGGGGCGGGCGGGATCGCGGTCGGCATGGCCACCAACATCCCGCCCCACAACCTCGGCGAGGTGGTGGACGCCTGCCTCCAGCTCATCGACGAGCCGGCCACCGACCTGGAGCGGCTGCTGGAGATCGTGCCGGGCCCGGACTTCCCGACCGGCGGCGAGATCATCGGCCGGTCCGGCGCGCGCGCTGCGCTGATGAGCGGGCGAGGGCCGGTGGTGCTGCGCGGACGCACGAACATCGAGACCACCCGGCGCGACCGGGAGGCGATCGTGGTCACCGAGGTCCCCTATCAGGTCAACAAGGCGGCCATGGTGGAGAAGATCGCCGAGCTGGTCCGCGAGAAGAAGATCGAGGGCGTCGCCGACCTGCGCGACGAGTCCAGCCGCGAGGGCGTGCGGGTCGTGATCGAGCTGAAGCGCGACGCGTCGGCCGACGTGACGCTGAACCAGCTTCACCGCTTCACGCCGCTGCAGACCTCCTTCGGCGTCAACATGCTGGCGCTCGACCGCGGACGACCGCGGCAGATGGGCCTGCGCGACCTGCTGGACGCCTTTCTAGCCTTCCGCGAGGAGGTGGTGGTCCGCCGCACCAAGTTCGAGCTGAACAAGGCGCGCGACCGCTCCCACGTGCTGGTGGGCCTGGCCATCGCGGTGGCCAACATCGACGAGTTCATCCGCATCATCCGCGCGTCCGCCAACCCCCAGGAAGCGCGCGAGCGGCTGGTCGCCATCGACTGGCCGGCCGCCGACATGCTTCCCCTGATCGCCCTGATCCAGGACCCCCGCACGGTGGTGCGCGAAGGCGGCGTGGTGCGCCTGTCGGACGAGCAGGCCCGCTCCATCCTGGCGCTGACGCTCTCGCGCCTCACGGGCCTCGGCCGCGAGGAGATCACCGAAGAGGCCGAGAGGCTGCTCGGCGACATTCGGCGCTTCCTGGAGATCCTCGGCTCGCGCGAGCGCATCATGGCCATCGTGCGGGAGGAGCTGGCGGAGGTGCGGGCCGCCTTCGCCACGCCGCGCCGCACCGCCATCGTGGAAGGCGACGCCGACGTCGAGGACGAGGACCTGATCCCGCGCGAGGAGATGGTGGTCACCGTCACCCACGGCGGCTACGTCAAGCGCACGCCGCTCTCCGCCTACCGCACCCAGCACCGGGGCGGCAAAGGCAAGACCGGCATGAGCATGAAGGAGGAGGATGCGGTCACCCGCATCTTCTCCGCCTCCACCCACGCGCCCGTGCTGTTCTTCTCCTCCGTCGGCCGGGTCTACAAGCTGAAGGTCTGGAAGCTGCCGAACGCGCTGGCCAACGCGCGGGGCAAGGCGTTCGTCAACCTCCTGCCGCTGGAGAACGGCGACCGCATCACCACCGTCCTCCCCCTGCCCGAGGACGAGGCGAGCTGGGAGCGGCTGGACGTGGTCTTCGCCACCTCGTCCGGCGACGTGCGGCGCAACAAGCTCAGCGACTTCGTCCAGGTGAACCGCGCGGGCAAGATCGCCATGAAGCTCGGCGAGGGCGAGCACATCCTGGGCGTCCAGCTCTGCACGGAGGACCAGGACATCCTCCTCACCACCGCGCTCGGGCGCTGCATACGCTTCGCCGTTTCGGACCTGCGCGTGTTCCAGTCGCGCGAGTCGACCGGGGTGCGCGGCGTACGCCTGGCGGCGGGCGATGAGGTCATCTCCATGGCCATCCTGCGCCACGTGGAGGCCGACGCCGCCGAGCGCGCCGCCTATCTGCGCCAGGCCGCCTCCACCCGCGCCGCCACCGCCGCCGACCCCGCGGAGATCGCCGACGCGGAGGGCGAACTGGCCGACGCCCGCGAGATCGAGGCCGAGGAGGGCGTGGACGCCGCCGCCGAGCTTCCCCTGTCGGAGGAGCGCTACATCCAGCTCGGGGCGGCCGAGCAGTTCATCCTGACCGTCACCGATAACGGCTACGGCAAGCGCACGAGCGCCTACGACTACCGCCTGTCCGGGCGCGGCGGCTCGGGCCTGATCGCCCACAACCTCGCGCGCGGCGGCAGGCTCGCCGCCAGCTTCCCGGTGGAGGAGTCCGACGAACTCCTGCTCGTCACCGACGGCGGCCAGCTGATCCGCACCCGCATCGACGCCAACCGCCTCGCCGCCAGGAACACCCAGGGCGTCACCATCTTCCGAACCGGCGGAGGCGAGCGGGTGGTCTCGGTGGAGCGGCTGGAGGCCAGCGAGGACGGGGAGGGCTGACATACACCCGAAACGGTGCGCAATCTGGGGTCGCGCATCATCGTTGAGGGCGTTCCCGCATGCCGCTTGTCCGATCGCCGTGGAGCCGTCTTCTCCCCAGCTTCCTGATCGCGATGGCCGCGACCCCGGCGTTCGCCGCGCGCTGGCAGTTCATGGGGCTGCAGGACGGCGGCTCCGACAAGGTCTATATCGACCTCAACGGCACGCGCGAGCTGGGCGGGGTGCGCGTAATATCCCTCATGACGGTCTATCCTGAGCCGCGGGTCAACATCCACGGCGTGCTGATGGACAGGCACATGGAGGTGGCCGCTGTGGACTGCGGCCGTCTTGGCTTCGTCGGTCTGCGGATGATCGGCTATCTCAACGACAGGACGGTCGCCTCCAGCCCGGAGACGACCGGCTGGCGCGAGAAGCTCGCCCAGTCTCCGCACTTCGCCAGGACCGCGGTGGACCAGCAGACGCTGCGCATCGCCTGCTCGGCCTCGCCCGCCGCCGGGCAGACGGCCGTAGCGGAGGCGCCATGGTCGTCGTCCACCCGCATCGCCCCACCGCCGCTTCCCGCGGTCCCGACCTCCAGGGGTGGCGTCTCCACGGGCTCGGGCATCTTCGTCAACGCGCAGGGCTATGTGCTCACGGCGGCCCATGTGGTGAACGGCTGCCGCATGGTCGGCGTGAAGTCCGGCGGCATGACCTTCCAGAAGGCGGAAACGGAGGCGCTCGACGGCAAGAACGACCTGGCCCTGATCCGCACGAGGCCGGGCCTCGGCGAGCCGGCCCGCTTCCGCAGCTCCGCCCGGCCGGTCCAGCTCGGCGAGGACGTGGGCGTGATCGGCTATCCGCTCACCGGCATCCTGTCCAACGAGCCCAAGGCGACCTTCGGGGAGGTCAGCTCGGTGGCGGGGCTGAACAACGACTACAGCCTCCTCCAGATCTCCGCGCCCATCCAGCCGGGCAACAGCGGCGGTCCCGTGTTCGACGGGCAGGGCGGGGTGGTGGGCGTCGTGGTGTCGGAGATCTCCCCGGCGGTGATGGCCAAGATCGGCATCCTGCCGCAGAACGTGAACTTCGCCATCCGGAGCGAACTGGCCCAGGTCTTCATGACCGCCCATGGCGTCGACTTCGCCTCCGCGACCACGGGGAGCCGCCTTGAGCACCAGGACCTCGCCGCGCACGGGCGCCGCTCCACCGCCCAGATCGTCTGCGTTAGGGCGGGCGCGTCGCCGCAGCAGACCGCGCAGGGTGGCTGACGGGGCCGGCGATGAGGCGACGTTCTAACGCCAAGCGCAAGGATGCTGCAGCAACGATGCGACCGCGAGCGTTCGCCGCAGCAGCCTGCCTGCTCCTTCAAGCTTGCGCGACACCGAACAGCGACCCGGCGCAGCATGCTAGGATGATCGAATTCTACCTGCATAGCGTGTGCCTGCCGCACTTGGCCGGAGCCGTCCCCGTCGAGGAGATCGCCCGCCAGACCGGCCTGCGTCGCGATGATCGGTGTAGCATCGAAGGTTGTCTGCACTTCCACTGCAGCGCCGATGGCAGCCTTGGGTGCGTAGACTTGCAGAAGGACTACTGCTCCCTGGCCTTGACCCATGACGAGGCTTTCGCGAGCCTGGACGCGAAGGTCTCCGCCGTCCTCGCGTCGAGCGGCGGAGACTGGACGCGCTTGCCGCCGACGCCGAACAAGTCAGGTTATGGTTCCGCCTACTGTAATTCCGCCAACTCCGTCGGGGTGGAAACGTTCGGCGTCGCCCCCGATCACGCGCCTGAGGACTTGAAACGGTATGTTCACGCGTCTGAATACGACTTGCTAATCTCGACGCGCAGCGAGCCGGACTGGTGTCTTCGCCGACGGCAGGCGTCGGAGCGGAGTTCCGGAGATCGCTGACGCTCGGCTGGCGCCCCGGGGCGCTTGCGCCTAACTAGGCGCTCCTTCCACCAGACCGCCTTTCAATGAAGTTCCTCGACCAGTGCAAGATCTACGTCCGGTCGGGAAACGGCGGGGGCGGGTCCGTGTCGTTCCGGCGGGAGAAGTTCATCGAGTACGGCGGCCCGGACGGGGGCGATGGCGGGCGCGGCGGCGACGTATGGGTGGAGGCGGTGGAGGGGCTGAACACCCTGATCGACTACCGCTACCAGCAGCACTTCAAGGCCGGCACCGGCACCCACGGCATGGGCAAGCAGAGGAACGGCCCGGCCGGCGAGGACGTCCTCCTCAAGGTCCCGGTCGGCACGGAGATCCTGGAGGAGGACGGGGAGACGCTGGTCGCCGACCTCGACCACGCGGGCGCGAGCATCGAGCTCGCCCACGGCGGGAACGGCGGCTTCGGCAACATCCACTTCAAGGGACCGGTCAACCAGGCCCCCCGCTTCGCCATGCCGGGCCAGGAGGGCCGCGAGCGCTGGGTATGGCTGCGGCTGAAGCTGATCGCCGACGCGGGGCTGGTCGGCCTGCCCAACGCCGGCAAGTCGACCTTCCTCGCCGCCGTCTCCGCGGCGAGACCCAAGATCGCCGACTATCCCTTCACCA
This sequence comes from uncultured Caulobacteraceae bacterium, assembly GCA_964249365.1. Classification (GTDB taxonomy): domain Bacteria; phylum Pseudomonadota; class Alphaproteobacteria; order Caulobacterales; family Caulobacteraceae; genus CAHJWH01. The sequence continues at coordinate 13,747 of CAXUCS010000029.1, forward strand.
CGCTCACCCCCGGCCTCGGCGTGGTGGACCTGTCGGCGGAGGAGCGGTTCGTGCTGGCCGACATCCCCGGCCTGATCGAGGGCGCCTCGGAGGGCGCGGGGCTGGGCGTGCGCTTCCTCGGCCATGTGGAGCGCTGCAAGGTCTTGATCCACCTGGTGGACGGCGCGGGCGAGGACGTGGCGGAGGCGTACCGCCAGGTCCGCCACGAGCTCGAGGCCTACGGCGAGGGCCTGGCCGGCAAGCCGCAGGTCGTGGCGCTCAACAAGGTCGACGCCCTGGACGAGGAGACCCGCACCGCGCGTCTGGGCGCATTGGCCGAGGCCTGCGGGACGGCGCCGCTCCCCGTCTCCGGCGTCTCCGGCGAGGGCGTGCGCGAGCTCCTGCGCGCCGCCTTGGCCCGCATCCGTCCGGCGGCGGAGGCGAGCGAAGGGGCCGCCGACGCGCCTTGGCGGCCCTGAAC
>CAXUCS010000030.1:0-2333 GCA_964249365.1 uncultured Caulobacteraceae bacterium
GCGGGGCGCGGTGGAGGCGTCGGGAGGCTCGCTGCTCCTGACCTTCTCCCGGCGCACGCCGCAGGCGGCGGAGGCGCTGATGCGCCGCGCCCTGTGCGACCTGCCGGGGATGATCTGGGACGGGGCCGGACCCAACCCCTACTACGCCTTCCTGGCGACGGCCGACGTCGTCCTCGTCACCGAGGACAGCGCCAACATGCCGGCGGAGGCGGCGGCGACCGGCAGGCCGGTCTATCTCCTGGAGATGACGGGCGAACAGGCCCGCAAGCGGCGGTTCCACGCCGAGCTCGCCCGCCTCGGCGTCGCCCGCCGCTTCGAGGGGCGGCTGGAGCACTGGTCCTATCCGCCGCTCCGGGAAACGGACCGGCTGGCCGAGGAGGTCCTGCGCAGGATGGCGGCGAGATGATGAGCGACCCCTTCGATCTCCAGCGGTTCGTGGCCGCCCAGGCCGGCGTCCACGACGCCGCGCTCGGCGAGCTGCGCGCCGGCGCCAAGCGCTCGCACTGGATGTGGTTCGTCTTTCCCCAGCTCAAGGGGCTGGGCTCCTCTCCCATGGCGCGGACCTACGGCCTGGCGTCGCTGGACGAGGCGAGGGCCTATCTCGGCCATGGGGTTCTCGGCCCGCGCCTGCGGGAGGCGGTGGTGGCCGTGCAGGACAGCGGCGCACCGTCGCTGAACGCCCTTTTCGGCAGCCCGGACGACCTCAAGTTCGGTTCCTGCATGACCCTGTTCAGGGAAGCGGAGCCGCAGGGCGTCTTCTCCGACGCGCTCCAGCGGTGGTGCGGCGGCGCGCCCGACCTCCTCACCCTCAGGCTGCTGAAGCCCTGACAACGCGCCATGTCGCCGCCGCCCCGCCTCCAGCCGTTCCACGCCATCACGATCAGCCGGATGGCGCACGCCCTGAAGGCGCAGGGCCGCTCCGTCATCCACATGGAGTTCGGTCAGCCCTCGACGGGCGCGCCGCGCGCTGCGCTGGCCGCCGCCCACGCGGTGCTCGACCGCGAGCCGATGGGCTATTGGGAGAGCGCCGCCCTGCGCGAGCGCCTCGCCGGGCATTACCGCGCCAGCTACGGCGTCGAGGTGGCGGCGGAGCGGTTCGTCCTGACCTGCGGGGCCTCGCCGGCGCTGGTGCTGGCGCTGTCGAGCGGCTTTCGGCCCGGCGACCGGATCGCCTTCGCGCGGCCGGGCTATGTCGCCTACCGCAACGTCGTCCGTGCGCTCCATCTGGAGCCCGTCGAGATCGGCTGCGGACCCGCCGAGCGCTACCAGCTCACCGCGGCGGCGCTGGCCGCGCTCGATCCGGCGCCCGCGGGCCTGATCCTCGCCAGCCCCGCCAACCCGACCGGCACGATCATCGCGCCCCAAGAGCTCGCCGCGATCGCGCAGGTCTGCCGGGACCGGGGGGTGCGGATCGTCTCCGACGAGATCTACCACGGCCTGAGCTATGTCGAGCCGGCGCGCTCCATGCTGAAGTTCGCGCCGGACGCCGCGGTGATCAGCAGCTTCTCCAAATACTTCAGCATGGTCGGCTGGCGGCTCGGATGGCTGCTGGCGCCGCCGGACCGGCTGGAGGACGCCCGCGCCTATGTCGGCAACCTCTTCCTCACCGCGCCGTCGCTCAGCCAGCACGCCGCCCTGGCCGCCCTCGACAGCCGTGAGGAGCTGGACGGACACCTGCGGACCTACCGCCGCAACCGCGCGCTCGTGCTGGAGGCGCTGCCCCGGCTGGGGCTGGACGCCATCGCGCCACCGGACGGCGCCTTCTATGTCTACGCCCGCATCGCCCACCTGACCGACGACAGCCTTAGCTTCTGCACCCGGCTCCTGGAGGAGACGGGGGTGGCGACCGCGCCCGGGATCGACTTCGATCCCGTGGAGGGCGGGGGCTTCATGCGGTTCAGCTTCGCCGTCGCCACCGCCGAGGTGGAGGACGCGCTCGCCCGGCTGGAGCCCTGGTTCGCCACCCGGCCGCGCCGCGCCTGAGCGCGCGGCGCTCCGCTTTCCAAGGCGGGTGGGGTAGGTTAATCGGACCCACCGGGCCCAAGTCGAGGACGCTACAGAGTGGTTTGGCAGGAGCCCACGTCCGGGTACGCCGCCCTGAAGTCCGCAGGGCCCGGCCGCTACCAGGACGGGCGCCTCGGAGCCTTCCTGGCGGGCGGCCCGGTGCTGGAGATCGGCGACGGCGAGGCGGGGTCGGCCGAGGTTCCGCGTCGCCATCCCATCGTCCTCAGCGCCTATCGGATCCAGGACCTCGGCGATTATCGCGCCGCCCTTCAAGCCTGGTTCGAGCGGGTGAGCGTGGGCGGCGTCCTGGTGATCGTGGCCCCGCACGC
>CAXUCS010000030.1:2343-13831 GCA_964249365.1 uncultured Caulobacteraceae bacterium
GTACGAGCGCCAGAACGCCCTGCCGTCCCGCTGGAACCCGGCCCAGAAGCGGCTGTACACGCCCGCCTCGCTGATGATGGAGGTGGAGGAGGCGCTGGAGCCCAACACCTACCGGGTCCGCTACCTCGGCGACGAGGATGCGGGCTACGACTACGCGGCCGCGCCCGCCCGCCATCCGGACGGCCGCCACGAGGTGGCGGTGGTGCTGGAGCGGATCGCTCCCCCGGCCTGGCCGCTGACCGGACGGCCCCCGGACTTCGCCGCTGCTCCCGCCGAGGCGCCGGAGGGCGTGTTCGAGCCTGCGCACACCCGGCTGGAGCGCGACGCCACCGTCCCGGTCCGCCGCATCCTCCTCCTGAAGCTCGACCACCTCGGCGACTTCATCATGGGCGTCCCGGCGCTGGAGAAGGCGCGCGCCGCCTTCCCCGATGCGGAGATCACGCTTGCGGTCGGGCCTTGGAACGCCGGCATGGCGGAGGCGCTCGGCCTGTTCGACCGGGTGGAGAGTTTCGAGGCCTTTCCGCGCAACTCCACGGAGGAACGCGCAGACGTGCGCGGCACGGTGTCGGACTTCCGGCGGCGGTTCGGCGGCGGCGAGCCCTACGACATCGCCGTCGACCTGCGCTCCGACGGGGACACGCGCGTCCTCCTGGAAGCCGCCAATGCGCGGCTGAAGGCGGCGCTCGGGACGCGGGTGAACTACCCCTTCCTCGACATCTTCCTGCCGATCGACCACACCCGCGCCGGCGCCGAGCGCGCATGGCAGGAGGAGCTCGGGGCCTACCAGTTCAAGGACAACCGGTGCTGGCGCAACCACTTCGAGATCCTCAGCCGCCCCAGGACCGTGCAGGACGACGACGAGACCATCATCTGGGGCCCCTACCGCCGGCTTGAGCCCGGGCGCTACCGTTTCGAGCCCTTCTCGGAGGTCCAGCTCGACGAGCCCGGCATCCTGCGCTGCGACGTCGCGGTGGACACCAGGCGCGTGGTGGAGCGGTTCTGTTCGGGTGAGCACCTCCCGTCGCTGGAGTTCGCCGTCACCGGGGGCGACGCGGAGTTCGAGTACCGCATCTATACGGTGAAGGGCGAACCGACGCCCACCTTCCGCTTCTACGGCGGCCGGCTGATCCGCCAGGGCAGCGGCGGGGTGCTGCACCAGTCGGAGTACCTCTCGCTGCTGGTCGAGCTCGTCGCCATGCGGGTGAAGCGCCAGGGCGTGCTGCAGGACTACCGGGTCCCGGCGTGAGCGACGTCCTGCTCGCGCCCTTCTCCAACAGCGAGATCCGCGACTGGCCGCCCGGACACTTCGAGGCGCTCGCGCACATGCTTCTTGAGGCCGATGAGCTCCCCGGGCGGATACAGGTGGTGGGCACGGCCAGCCAGCGGCTGCGCGCCAACGACATCGTGCGCCGGCTCGACCCCGAACGCGCCGTCAACAGCTGCGGGCGGCTGTCCTGGTCCGAGCTCCTGGGCGAGATCCGGCGCTCGGCCTGCGTGGTCGGCAACAACTCGGGCGTGGCCCATCTCGCCGGAGCCTATGGCGTCGCGACCGTGTGCGTGTTCGGCGGCTCGCATTCGCGGCTGGAGTGGAGGCCTCGGGGCGAGCGGCTCCTCCTCCTCACCCGCGCCATCGCCTGCTCGCCCTGCCACATCGATCACGAGGGCGGTTGCCCCTACGACAAGGCCTGCCTGAAGCGTATAGAGCCCGCCGAGGTGGCCGCCGCCGTGCTGGACCGCGTGCGACCGGGGCCGCCGGGCGACGCCGCCCCCGCGGGGGCTTGACGAGGGAGAGGCCGTTGCTCCGCTACATCAGGCGCGCCCGCACGCTGGCCGCCACCGTCGACCGTCTCGAAGGCGAGGTGCGCGAGCTGCAGAAGAGCCTGCGCGAGGTGGAGGAGCGCTCCGGGCTCCTGGCCGAGCGGGCGAGGCTGGAAACTCTTGCGTGCGAGCGGCGCATGCAGCACCAGCTCGACCAGGCGGAGAAGGCCGCCACCGGCCTGTTCGACTATCTCCACGCCGCCCGGCGTTGAGCCGCATCCCGACGCCGCCCGGCTCGCCTGCCTAGGACAGATCGTTGGACCTCTACTGGCTCCCACCCGTGCAGGACTGGGGCTCGGCCATCGCCGGGCTGGAGCGGCTGGAGCCCGGCGCGCCGGACGCCTGGGCGCAGCTGACGGGCCTCGCCGCCACCCGGCTCGGCTTCGTGAAGGTCGAGCGGCTGGACAGGAGCTTCCGGCGGCTGTTCGGGGAAGGGCCGCCGGCGGGGCTCGCCACCGCGCCCGTGCGGCTGGCGGTGCTGGGCTCCTCCACCCTGTCCCACCTCCTGCCCGCGATCCGCACGGCCGGGCTGCGCCGGGGGCTCTGGACCGCGACCTACGAGCCCGACTACGGGCAATACCTCCAGGCCGTGGCCGATCCGGCGTCCGGCCTGCATGCGTTTGCGCCCAACGCGGTCCTGGTCGCGCTCGACGCGCGCCACCTCGCCCGCCGCGCCAACCCCGCGCTGGACGCGGCGGGGGCGGAGGCGGCGCTTGAGGCCACGCTGCAGGAGCTGCGCCGGCTCTGGCGCACGGTGCGGGACCGCTTCCGCTGCCAGGTGATCCAGCAGACCGCGCTCCCCGTCTTCCCCGACCTGCTCGGCTCCAACGAGGCGCATCTGCCCGGCTCGCCCGCGGCCTTCCTCCGCCGGCTGAACGCGCGGCTGCGGGACGCGGCACGGGAGGACGGCGTCGACCTCCTGGCGTTGGACGCCCAGGCGGGCGAGCACGGGGTACGGAGCTGGAGCGATCCCGTGTTGTGGCATCGGGCCAAGCAGGAGGTCACGCCCCTGGCGTCTGGCCTCTACGGCGACCTGGTCGCGCGCCTCCTGGCCGCCGCCCAGGGACGTTCGGCCAAATGCCTGGTGCTGGACCTCGACAACACGCTCTGGGGCGGGGTGATCGGCGACGACGGGCTGGAAGGCATCCGCATCGGCCAGGGCGGCGCGGAGGGCGAGGCCTTCGCCGCCTTCCAGGCCTATGCCGCCGCGCTCGGCAGGCGGGGCGTGATCCTCGCCGCCTGCTCCAAGAACGACGAGGCCAATGCGCTGGAGCCCTTCGAACGCCACCCCGACATGGTGCTGAGGCGCGCCGACATGGCCGCCTTCGTGGCCAACTGGAACGACAAGCCCTCCAACCTGCGCGAGATCGCGTCGCGGCTGAACATCGGCCTGGACGCCCTGGTGTTCGCCGACGACAATCCCTTCGAGCGCGACCTCGTGCGGCGCGCGCTGCCGATGGTCGCCGTGCCGGAGCTCCCGGAGGAGCCGGCGCTCTACGCCCGCACCCTCGCCGACGCCGGCTATTTCGAGGCGCTCGGGGTCACCGCCGAGGACCGGGACCGCGGCAGCCTCTACCAGGCCAACGCGGCGCGGGATGCGCTGCAGGCCGGCGCGACCGACATGGCGGGCTACCTCGCCTCCCTGGAGATGCGGCTGCAGTGGCGGCCCTTCGACCGCCTGGGGCTCCAGCGCATCACCCAGCTGATCAACAAGACCAACCAGTTCAACCTGACGACCCGGCGCTACGGCGAGGACGAGGTCGCCGCCGTGATGGACGACCCCCGGGCGGTCGGGCTGCAGCTGCGGCTCCTGGACCGCTTCGGCGACAACGGCATGGTGGCGGTGGTGATCGGCCGGCTGGACGAGGAGGACCGGCTGGCGCTCGACACCTGGCTGATGAGCTGCCGGGTGCTCGGCCGGCGGATGGAGGAGGCCACGCTGGAGGTGGTGCGGGTGGAGGCCGAGCGGCTCGGCGCCCGGGCGCTCGTCGGCCGCTATCGCCCCACCGCCAAGAACGCCATGGTCAAGGACCACTATGCCCGGCTAGGCTTCGAGCCGCTGGCGGGTAAGGGGGCGGGCGAGGCGGCGGATGGCGAGGCGCTCTACCGCCTGCCGCTCGGCGGCGAGCAGGCGCCGCGCCCGCTTCCCATGGTCATCGAGAGGATCTGACGAGATGGAACAGCAGGCGATCCTGCGCGAGCTGGAGGGCATCTTCCGCGACCTGTTCGGCGACGACGCCATCGTGCTGACGCCCCAGACCACGGCGCAGGACGTGAAGGGCTGGGACTCCATCAAACACATCAGCCTGATCGTGGCGGTGGAGGACCACTTCCGCATCAAGATGAAGAGCTCCGAGATCGAGAAGCTCTCCGACGTCGGCGACCTGGTGCGGGCGATCCAGGCCAAGCAGGGCTGAGCGGGCGCTTCAGCCGACGGCGATGCGCCAGTTCATGCGGGGGTCGAGCTTGTAGGCCATGTCGCGCGTCTGCACGAAGGTGCGGACCTGCTGCAGCGGCACGAGCCGCACCTCCTCCGCCGCCCCGCCGTCCGCAAGGTGGCGCGCCACGCCGCGGGTCAGGGCGCCGGGGCCCGTCACCTCCCAGATCAGCGGGCGGCGGCCCTCCTGCGCGGCCTGCAGGATGTTGGCCACGATATCGTCCAGGACGGTTCGCAGGATGCGGCCGCCCTCCCGCGCGCCCAGGAACGGCGTGTCCACGAAGCCCGGCATGCCGACCTGGCGCGGGGCGAACAGCTCCAGCCGGTCGATGTCCGGCAGGAGGCCGTCCAGCGGTCGGATGCAGACCTCGTCGGCGTCGGCGTAGAGGCCGCCCGAGACCTGCAGGAAGGCGATGCGGAACACGTCCGCCATCATGGCCGGGTGATAGCAGAGGTCGAGCGCGCGCGTGGCCTCGTCCCCGCAGTGCGCCGCGACGAAGGCCCGGGCCGCCGTCTTGTCGAACAGGGTGCGGGTCAGGCCGGGGTTCAGCCGCGTCCACTCCCCCATGACCTCCACCACCTCGGCCGGCGGCTCCGGCTGGTCCCAGAACTGCGCCAGGTGGACGGACGCCGGGCGGGGCTCGACCGGCGCGGGGCTGCGCGCCGCCTCGCGGGCGTGCAGCAGCACGATGAAGGCCCCCGCGTTGGCGGCCAGCGGGTAGTCGCGCATCCACTGGATGCAGTGGGCCCTCAGCGCCTCGTCCCGGCCGGCCATGAAGGCGGCGACGGCGGCCGTATGGCGGACGAACTCCCGCCGCTCCGCCTCCGGCCGGGCGTCGAGCTCGGCCACCAGCTCGTTCCAGCGCCCGGCCTCGTTCAGGAAGGTGGCCCGCGCTTCCAGGAGGTCCGCCTGCAGGTAGTCGGGCGGGTCGGGCGGCGTGCGATAGGTCGCCAGGAGCGCCAGCGCCGCCTCCGGCCCGGCTTCTCGCAGGCGGATGTCGGCCAGGACGCGCAAGGGGAGGAACCAGCCCTCGTTGTCGGCGAACAGCCGCTCGCAGATCCGCTTGGCCGCGCTGAGCCGCCCGGCGCGCAGGAGCAGTTTGGCGAGGTAAAGGAGGCCGTTGTGGTCCGGCGCCTCGGCCCTGCGCCGCCGGAGCGCGGCCAGCGCCTCGCCGCGGCTTTCCCGGTACCACGCGACGCCATCGCGTCGCGTCTGCGCCCACCAGTCGCCCACGTCGGCCGGGATGGCGCGGGCGGCGGCGTGGGCCGCGTCCCGCCACTCCGCCCGCAGGTAGGCCGAAACCAGGTTGACCTGCATCTCCATGCTCCAGGGCGCGATGGCGATGGCCCTGCGCATGTGCTCCACCGTGGCGGTCCGCCGGCCCATGCCGGAGGTGAGCTGGGCGAGGCGCATGTGCGGATAGGGGTTGGCGGGATCGGCTGTCGCCGCCCGCTCCAGGTCGCGGAGCGCCGCCCTCACGGCGCCCCGGGCGGTGTCGAGCAGCGCTTTTCGCATCAGCGCCTCCGCAACCCGCACGCCCGACCCGGCCGCTTGTTCAAAGGCGTCAACGGCCTGATCGATCAGGCCCATGCGCTCGAAGCCTTCCCCGGCCTCAAAGAAGTCGTTCAAATCACGCCTGAAAGTCGCCGATCCCGGTCCGTGCAGCCTTAGCCCCGCGGTCTGGGGGCGGCAACCGCCCCCGCCGCCGCCTTGCGCCGCGCGGGCGGCGTGGCAAAAGGTCGGTCGTGGGGTGGAGCGGCGCCGTGTCCGTCACGCCCGCGCGTGGAGCCTTCGACGTGACGCGTAGCAAAAAGGTCGCGGTCGTCGGCAACTGCCAGGCGACCTTCACCGCCAAACTGTACCGGGAGTTCTTCGGCGTCCCCCGTCACGAGGAGGTCCGCTACGTCGACGACCTGCACCTGGATGGCGCGGCGACCTGGGCGGCGGTCGGCGACGCCGACCTCGTGCTCCTCCAGCAGCGCGACTTCAACTCGCCCAAGGCCGAGGACGCGCCGCCGGGGATGGAGGTGCTGCCCTTCCCGCTGATGCTGGAGGCCTTCCTCTGGCCCTATGCGCACGAGCCCCACATCCACAACAAGCCCGAGCCGCCGCTGCACGACGGCCCCTACCCGGGCCAGCTCGGCGACATGTTCCTGAACCGCATGATCGCCCAGGGCGTCGCGCCGTCGGAGGCGCTGGAGCGCTACCTGGAGCACGACATCGTGGGGGCCACCCACATCGACCGCCTGCTCGAACTGCACCTAGACCAGCAGCGCGACCGCGACGAGCGGACCGGCTTCGAGCTCGCCTCCATCCTGGAAGGCGGCTTTCGCGACCGGGCGCTGTTCATGTCGCCCCATCATCCCAACGCCTGGATGTTCGGCGAATTCCTGGGCCAGCTCCTGGACAGGCTCCAGATGCCGGCCGACGAGATCGCCGCCATGCGCGATGCGCTCTTGGCCTCGCCCTTCCCGTCCGGCGAGCTGCCCGTCCATCCGGCGGTGGCCAGGCACTTCGGCCTGGCGTTCGTGGACGACGACACCCGCTACAAGTTCCACGACGAGGGCCGCTTCAGCTTCCCCGAGCACGTGCTCCGCTACATGCGCTACGAGCACAACCACACGCTCCGCGTCGGCATGCGCTACTTCCACGAGGGCCAGCCCGACGCGGCCCTGCCGCTCCTGGACGAGGGGCTGAAGACCTCGCCCCACTCCGCCCACGGCTGGCGGGCCCGGGGCCTGATCCTCGGCCGCCAGGGCCGGCGGGAGGAAGCGGCCGAGGCGTTCGGCCGCTCGGTGGAGGAGGATCGCCAGGTCCCGGACGCCTATGCCGACCTTTCCCGCACCCTGATGGAGCTCGGCCGGGAAGCCGACGCGATGGGGCTCGCGCGGGAGGCGGTGGCGCTGGCGCCCCACCACGGCCCGAGCCAGCTGATCTTCGGCGAGCTCCTGTTCCGCCTGCGGGACTTCCCCGGCGCTGTGGCGGCCGCGAGCGAGGCCGCCCGCCTCCTGCCGATGGAGAGCTATCCCGCCTGGGTCGCCGCCGCCTCGCACTGGCACGCGGGCGACCCGGACGGCGCGCGCGCCTTCTGCCTCCGCGCGCTCAACCTGGAGCCGGCGATGGTGGACCCGCGCAACCTCCTGGCCGAGACCTATGAGCGCGAGGGTCGCCGGAGCGACGCCGTCGCCACCCTGGAGGAGGGCGTGGCGCTCGGCGGGGTCAACGACCAGACCTATTCGCTCATCGGCAACTTCCACCTCCGCTCCGCCCTGACGAGCGAGGGAGGGGAGAAGCGGCGCTCTTTGGAGCTAGCGCTCCAGGCCTTCACCGGCGGGGAGGCCCTGAACCCCCACCGCGAGTTCGGGGACCAGATCAGGGAGATGCACTGGCGCCTGCAGCAGTTGGACGAGGAGGAGGCGAGAGCCGCCGGCCCGTCCGGCGCGGAGCCGTCGACGCCGGTCGACCGCAAGCGGGCCTTTCCGCTCCGCTGGCGCTCGCGGCCCTGATCCCCGATCCGGCCGGCCGACGCCCGGCGCCCCTCAGTTGGTCGCCGTCATCATGTCGCCGCCGCCCGAGACGTCCGGCTGCCCGGCCGAACCGACCGGCGGGCGCGCCTTGTCGGCGTTCTTGTCCAGGTAGTCGTGCAGCACCCGGCCATAGGGCAGGGTCATGTCGGTGACGAGGTGCAGCCCGCCGACCGGCTCCAGCACCGGCAGGTCGGCCATGGGGCAGTTCACCGCGTGGGACAGCTCCAGCCGCGCCCGCCCGGTCCAGGCGCCCTTCACCTGGATGCCGGCGAAGGTGATGCCGACCAGTTGCGCGATGGCTGCGGAGCCGTCGATGTCGGGGATCAGCTTCAGCGTCACCTGGGTGCGCTTCAGCAGGCCCTCGATCTCGCCCAAGTCGCGCGCCGCCGCGTGCTTGTAGACCATGGTGCCGCTGGCGACGCGCTGGCCGGCGTAGGTCAGCACGCCCGTGAGGGTGTCGCTCGCCGTCTCCAGCGTCGCGCAGCCGTACTTCATGGGGTAGCCCCAGATCTCGCGGCCGCCCGCGAGCGGCGGGCAGTTGTCGACGTACATCTGGGTCAGGAAGCTGCACTTCTCGCCGTTGAAGGTGCAGGGGATGGCCTGCAGCGCGGCCGAATAGGCGCCGAAGCCCTCGCCGTCGGGCAGGTCCAGCCACTGCACCGAGACCGTGTCGCCGTCCGGCTGCAGCGGCTCGGGCAGCATCTTGCGGATCTGGGCCGGATCGGTCTTGTAGTAGACGATCATGTACTGCCGGTTGAAGAACTTGTAGGGTCCGGTCGGATAGGTCGGGCTCTGCAGCGGCATGGAGCTCAGCTTCAGCACATCCTGCTTGTTCATCGTCCTGCCCTCCTCAGCCCGCCGCGTCTTTGATGTAGTCGAACAGCACCCGGCCGTGCGGCAGGCTGAGGTCGCTGACGTAATGCTTGCCGCCGACGATCCTGAGGATCGGCAGGTCGGCGACAGGCGCGTTCACGTGGGGGATCAGCTGCAGCCGCGCCGGGCTGACCCAGCTCCCCTTCACCGTAATGTCCTCAAGGTTGTAGGCGACGAGCTGGCAGATTTTGGGCGAGCCGTCCACGTTGGGGATGATCTTGAGGTTGCAGGAGGTCTTGGTCATGGCCCTGGCCTGGGCCTCGCAGCCGCCGGGGCTTTCCTGCCACTTGTAGGCCATGGTCCCCATGGCCACGACCTGGCCGGCGTAGGAGAGCGTGCCGGTGAGCGTGTCGGAGGCGACGATGAGCTTGGGAAGGGCGTACTTCTTGGGAAAGCCCCAGATCTCGCGCCCGGCGCTGATCGGCGGCTCGTCGTCCAGGTACATCTGGGCGGTGTAGTTGATCGGATCGCCGTTGAAGGTGCAGGGGATGACGATCCCGCTCTCGGTATAGTCGCCGAAGCCCGAGCTGTCGGGCATCTTGATCCATTCGTAGAGGACGAGGTTCTCTTCGTTCGGAACGAGCGGTTCGGGCACCGCGGCGCGCAGCGCCTGAGCATCCGTCTCGTAGGTGACGATCATGAACTCGCGGTTGATGAAGCGGTAGGGCCCGAGCGGATAGCTCGGCGCCGCCGCCGGCATGGACGGCAGCTTGAGGATGCCTTCAGGCGTCATCGGTTCGCAGGTCCCCCGGCGCGACGATAGATCAAAGGAAAGACGAGTTGATGTCGGTGGAGGAGCGGACGCCGACGTCGTCCAGGTGCTCGTCCAGCCAGCGGGATGCGCAGGCGCGGCCCACGTCGCGCAGCTCCAGGAGGAAGCGCCAGTCCGGGTTCAGCTTGCTGGTGACGCCCAGACTCGTCATGAACTTGTCGTCCTGGATCGAGTGGATATACATGCGGCGGTGCTTCTCATCGTCCAGCTGGCCGTCGTCGATCAGGTGGCTGACGAAGGCGATGGCCCGCATCTCGCGCATCAGCGAGGAGTTGAAGCTGATCTCGTTCAGCCGGTTCAGGATGTCCTTGGCCGACTTCGGCACCTCGTCGCGGGTGAGCGGGTTGATGTGGACGATCACCACGTCGTTGGTCTTGCTGCCGTAGATCAGCGGGAAGATGGCCGGATTGCCCATGTAGCCGCCGTCCCAGTAGGCCTCGCCGTCGATCATCACGCTCTGGAACATGAACGGCAGGCAGCCGGAGGCGAGTACCTGGTCGGGACCGATCTCATGGTTCTCGAACATGCGGACCTTGCCGGTCCTGACGTTGGTCGCCGACAGGAACAGCTTGATCGGGCAGCCTTCGCGCAGCACGTTGAAGTCGATGCAGCTCTCCAGCACCGTGCGTAGCGGGTTGAAGTTCATCGGGTTGAGTTCGTAGGGCGACATCACCCGCGACAGCAGGTCCATGAACATGAAGGCCGGGCTGTAGTCGAGGCTGTGATTGCCCAGCATCTTGTCGATGAACGACGGCTGCAGCGGCCCCTTGGCCCCCTCGTCGCTGATCTTCTTCCAGAACTTCTCCAGCTGCTCGCGGGCGCCGTCGGCGCCGCCGATGGTCAGGCCGTAGCCGAGCACGGTGGCGTTCATGGCGCCTGCGCTGGTCGCGCTGACCGCGTCGAAGGTGACGCGCCCGTCCTCCAGCAGCCGGTCCAGCACGCCCCAGGCGAAGGCGCCGTGCGCGCCGCCGCCCTGCAGCGCCAGGTTAATCGTCTTGCTGTTCAGTCCGGGCGTGTAGGCGGCCGCCCCCGCCCTGGTCATCGTCTGCGTCGCCACTTGCCCCCCTGGTAACGCCGAAGTCTTGCGCCACTTTGCAGTGGTGGCCTGTGTTATATTAAGCTAGATCAACCGGCAAGGTCGGTCCTTCGCTCCCTTGGGGGCGCGTGGACGCGACTCCGTGTCAATTCCAAAAGGGGACAAACGGATGCTCAAGGGACTCAGCGCCGTCGTCACGGGCTCGACCAGCGGGATCGGGCTCGGCATCGCCCACGTGCTCGCCTCCAAGGGCGCGAACCTGGTGATCAACGGCTTCGGCGACGCGGCGGCGATCGAGACCGAGCGCGCCAGGCTGGAGTCCGAGCACGGCGTCAAGGCCGTCTACAGCGGCGCGGACATCTCCAAGCCCGATGACGTCAAGGCCATGATCGACCTTTGCACCCAGAGCTTCGGGTCGGTCGACATCCTGGTGAACAATGCCGGCATCCAGTACACCGCCGCGGTTGAGGACTTCCCGGCCGAGAAGTGGAACGCGATCATCGCGATCAACCTGTCCGGCATCTTCTGGGGCATCCACCACGCCCTGCCGCACATGAAGGCCAAGGGGTTCGGCCGCATCATCAACATCGGCTCGGTGCACGGCCTGGTCGGCAGCACCCACAAGGTGGCCTATGTCGCGGCCAAGCACGGCGTGGTGGGGATGAGCAAGGTGGTGGCGCTGGAGAACGCCGGCACGGGCGTGACCTGCAACACCATCTGCCCCGGCTGGGTGCACACGCCGCTGGTCCAGAAGCAGATCGAGGACATGGCCGCCCACGACGGCATCAGCGTGGAGGCCGCCACCGAGAAGCTCCTGGTAGAGAAGCAGCCCTCCAAACAGTTCGCCACGCCCGAGCAGATCGGCGAGCTGGCCGCCTTCCTGGCGAGCGACGCGGCGGCGCAGATGACCGGGGTGGCGCTCCCCGTCGACGGCGGCTGGACCGCGCAGTAGGCGCAGAGCCTCCCCCGCCGAGGGCTGGCCTGTCGCATAGGGTCGAACCTTGAGCCCTCCCCTCGATGGGGG
>CAXUCS010000031.1:0-13660 GCA_964249365.1 uncultured Caulobacteraceae bacterium
CCACCAGTCCCGCTCGGACTGGTAGACGGCCACAGTGCCGATGGGCCGCCCGCACTTCGGCAGCTCCGCCACGGCTTCGGCCCCCGGCCGGTTCAGCTCCTGCGCGTGAGGGGCGCGCACCCCAGCCGTGAAGGCCAGCGACGCGGCGGCCGCAACGCCCAGACAAAGCTTTTTTGTCATGCTCCAGCCCCGAGCCCCGATGTGGAGTCGGTTCTAGCGGCTGCCACGTACAGGTCGACCAATCCACGGTGTGGCGAAACGGCTCAGCTGCAGCATGGAACGACCACTCACCACCCTTCTCAGCCCCCTTGCACGGGTTCGCAGCGTCCGCTCTCGGACTTGGAACAGGAGCCCGCGGCTGTCGCGCCGCGGGCGAGTAGCTCAGAGGTCAACCTGTTCGGACATAGCGAGCGCGTCATCGACCTCGATGCCGAGGTAGCGGACAGTGCTCTCCAGCTTGCGATGACCCAGCAGCAGCTGCTGACAGGCGCGCAGGTTGCCGGTCTTCTTGTAGAGCATGGCGACCTTCGTCCGACGTAGGCTATGGGTGCCGTACGCCTTCGGTTCCAAGTCGATCAGGGCGACCCACTCCTGCACGAGCCGGGCGTAATTGCGCGTGCTCATGTGTTCGCCAGCGCGGGTGCGACTCGGGAACAGCCAATCGTCTTCGCGTTGCCCTCGCAGCTTCAGCCAAGCCGAGAGCGCCTCGCGTGTGGTGTCGGTGATCTCGAACGGCACGGGTCGCCCCGTCTTCTGCTGGATCACCGTCGCTCTTGCTCGCAGAGCGCCACCGGGCGCCACGTCGCTCACCCTGAGCTTGACCAGATCGCAGCCCCGCAGCTTGGCGTCTATGCCGCAGTCGAACAGCGCGAGGTCCCGCACCCGACCTGCGACCTTGAGCTGCTGGCGGATGGCCCAGACGTGCTTGGCCTTGAACGGCGGCTTGGGCCCGATGATGCGCCCGCGGTTCCATGGCCGTGGAGTAGGACGAAATAAGTCGCGCTGTGTCATAGCTTGCTCCTTGGAGGCTTCTTCCTCCGGGGTCAGCGTCTCACAGAGGACAGCTTCGGTCCTGAGCTCCGCGCCCACAGCGGACTTCGACCTTTATCAGCAAACACGACATTCAGGTCAGGACCGGCAATGATGGACGGAGACGGAGGCGAGCCGATTAGGCGTGCGGCCCGGCAATCAGGCGGCTTCGGCGGCCGGATTTCGCTTCGCTAGGATGACGGGTGCCACGCCTGCATCGCCTGCCGCGCGAAGTAGTCGACTTCAAGATTGTGCTCACGACCGAACGCGTGAACGAACCGGGCAAGTTCATTTGCCGGCGAATGCAGGGCGGCGTCACGCAGTCGTGCGAACTCAACCTCGGTCACCTCCGGGGCGCCGCGGATCATAGACGCTTGCAGCACGGTGTGGGCGACGACCTGAAAGACCGCCCGTCGCCAGGCGTCGGCCCGCAGCATGTCCAGGTCGCTTTGGCGGATCTGGAAGGCGAAGGAGGTCCCAACGAAGCCGGAGTCGACCGGGAGCGAGTAGATCAGGCGGCCGGCGACGTCGTCCACGTGCGGCTCGTAACCGTCGCCGAGGAGCCGCCGGTCGGGAGGGAAGCTCTCATCGTAGCTCCGCACGCTTTCGGTGATCGACGGCGAAGGCCATCCCCACGCCTCCGCCATGACCTTCAGGACCGCGATGCGTCGCCTCTGCTCCTTCACATACTCAGGCCAGCCGGGACGGCCTCGCCCACCGGGGTAGCCGCCCCGGCCCTCGGCTACGCCGGCGCCCACGAGCAGGGAATGCATGCGAGCGAAGAGGGCAGGCGTGTCCTGTGGGAGCGGACTTACCGCAAGGGTGCTGTGGGTCAGCTCCTCGCGGGCGAACTCGGGCAAGGGAGCGACAAGGCGGTTGAACGCCGCGGCGGCCTCGGGCGGCGGCGGCGGGATGACCCGCACGGTGGGGCCGCTCGCTGGCGGACGGGGGAAGGGACTGCGATGGAAAAGCTTCATGGGCGGTCCAGTCGGGAGCAGCTTGGCGTCGGCTTAGGTGGAGGCGCAAGGTCATGGCCTCGCCCGCCGAACTTCGCTGCGCGCCGGCTTGCAAGGCGACTTACCACCATTGCATGGGCTGCGGTGCGCCCATACCAGCCGTTGAGGTTTCGCCGGAAACTTGCCCTTCGGGACCAGGGTTCGAAGAGCAGCTGCTCGGAGGGCGGCTAGCAGAGGAGGACGAGCCTTCTCGGCCTTCCCAATGTCCGCCTTGTGCCTGGGCTGACGTTAACACCAAATCGGAAAGACGATGTCCGAAGGCAGCAGGCAAGCCTGCGTGCGGATTAAAGCGGAAGGTCCATGCGGTGTTGATGCTGGACTGCCCACGGAATATAGTCAACAGCAAATTGATATACCTCGTACCACGAAACTCATGAACCGTGGTCGCCTCGCTAACCACAAAGGCCAAAGCCGGCCGGAATCCATGTCTGGACAGACTGAGGTAAGCCCCTATCTTCGCATTCGCCGTGGGCCTAAATCGCTCTCACCGAGAGCCCTGGGAGGGTACGTGACAACTTACGTCTACGTGGACAATTCGAATATCTCATCGAGGGCCGGCGCATTTCTGCAGTAAAGAAGGGGATGGCCAAGAACATCTACGAGGCTATGGGAGGCTTTATCGTCGATCCAGCGTGGAACATCGACTACGGTAAGCTCTACCAATTCCTGTGTGGCGAGGACGCCGTGGCTCGCCTATGGGGCTCACCACCTCCCGGAGACTCCTTCTGGAATATGGTGGAGCGCAAGGGCTTCACCGTGACCGTTTATGAGAAGAACGTGGCGAACCACGAAAAGAAGGTCGACGTTGCGATCGGTCACCGCATGACTAAGGACGCCTACACCGTCATCGATAAAAGCAAGGACGAGCTGCTACTGGTCTCGGGAGATGCTGACTTTATGCCAGTGATAACGGACCTCGTTTCCGAAGGCTTCAAGGTCGAGGTTGCATTCTGGGATCATGCCGCGCGCGAGGTGCGCGATGCAGCTTCGAAATTCATTTCGCTGGACGCATACCACGGTCATTTTAGTCGCTGAAGGGGCGCTTTGCAGCGCGAGAGGAACGTTCCTTGTCGACTCGGTCCGGCGCTTCGCGCGTCCGCTTCCCGGCGTCCTGGCCTTCGAACGAGGGCTGAGGGCCTGACGCGGGCTCGGCGCCCATTGCTGCCGTTGGATTCGCTCCAAAATGCTATTCTCGGGCTCCGGATGACTTTGATGCCCTCACGGCTATCATCAGCTCGGGGGAAGGGTGGAACTCCGTGGGGCTGCCAGCACACGATCCGAACCGGTAAGACAAGCTGATGCAGGAACACGTCGGCATGGTGAGCAGCGCTGAGGAACCAACCTTCAAAACCGAAATTGACGGCTGGCTGCGGATGATCGACGCAGAGTTCACCGAAACCGAGATTGAGCTTTCGCAACGCCCCTTGCTGGCGGCGATTAAATTCGTCGACCTTGCAGTGATGCAGGTCCACGCCTCTTCCGAGGGGCCAGTTGAACCGCCAAAGGGGGCGGCGATGGTCAATGAGCCGTGGTTCCGCGCCGTCTTTCGGCACACGCAAGTCTGGTACGAGAAACGCTACGGCGTGCGCGTGACGCCGCCGGAGCGCACCATCAAAGCGATGGTGCCAGTCATGGGGATCGCGACTTTACTGAAGGTGCCCGGAACGATCAGCAAGCCTGATGTGCCCGGCGAGACTATCTGGATCAGTTTCCCATCGGTCGTCCTGGATGACGAAGATCCGATGAGCTGGCTAGTCGACGCTCCCAACCTGGAGACCGACGAGCCTGCGGAAGCCAAGCGCGCTCGCAAGCTGGTGTACGAGGTGGCCGGAGCGATACGCGCGATCAACTGCCGGCTCACTGGTATCCCGCATGACGATCCGGAGAAGATCGAGCTGCTTGCGGGCGTTCTACCTGGGCTACAACGGGCGGCAGAACTTCTGGTCCAGGCCGATGAGCAGGCCCTGAAGTCTGCCCATTGGGAAATCCAGATGGCTATCGAACGCGTGCTGAAGGCGCTCACTTATGAGCGCTCGAGCACCTATGATCAGATCCACGACCTCTTCACGCTCTACGATCGAGTGCCGGCCCCTCCGCTCTCCATATCACGCGACCAGCTGAAGAAGCTTCCAGACTGGCAAACGATGGCCGAACTTCGCTACGGTCGCGGGCCGGCGCGATCAGCTGAGCAGGGTTTCACCGTTTATCGAACTGCTCTGAAAATCGTCGTGGCGGCTACACGTGGCTTCCCCGGCATCGATCTCAGCCAGGCTCAGTTAAACGTTCGGAGGCCGCCGTGGACGCGCCCGCTCGAGGAGGTCTTCCACTTGGGAAAAGGGCCTAAGCTCTAGGGCTGTCGCGTGCGACGCGCCCAGAGCCGCCCTTGCCTCGGTTCTGACAAGTGGGCGTTACGGCTGGCGGCAGTCTCAGGCAAGAACAACGTTGGCTGTAAATGCTTGGATTAAGCAACTCGCGGACCCTCGACCTGGAGACCCGCTCATGACCTTGCGCCATCTCCGCGCGGCCGCGCTCGCCGGCGCCGCCGCCCTTTCGCTTGGCTTAGCCGTGCCGGCGCACGCTCAATGGACGGTGTTCGATCCCACCAACTACACGCAGAACGTGCTGACCGCCGCGCGCGAGCTGCAGCAGATCAACCACCAGATCACGCAGATCCAGAACCAGGCGCAGTCGCTGATCAACCAGGCGCGCAACCTCGCCAACCTGCCTTACTCCTCGCTGCAACAGCTCCAGCAGAGCATCACGCGCACCCAGCAGCTGCTCGCCCAGGCGCAGGGCGTCGCGTTCAACGTCCAGCAGATCGACCACGCCTTCCAGACCTCCTACGCGCCGGCCAGCACCTCGGCGTCCTCGCAGTCGTTGATCCAGGGCGCGCAGCAGCGCTGGCAGCAGTCGGTGCAGGCGCTGCAGGACGCGATGCGCACCCAGGCGACCGTGGTCGGCAACCTGCCGACCAACGCCACGCAGATGTCGGCCGACCGGCGCACCTACCACGTCGAGATGCGGTCAACCGTTGGCACCTACATGGCGTCGCTGTCCTGGTCCTACCCTCAGGACCAGCTCATCGTGCTCCTGCAGCAGAGCGCTCGCGCCGAGGCAGTGGAGCCGATCGCCTCGGGGATCGACCTCACCTCGATCAATTTCCGCTACGCCGTCGAGGGCGACAGCCCGACATGGCGGCCGCTCCGCGCCTATGACGACGGACGGCAGGTGTTTATCGAGTTCCCGCACGGGATCGCGCAGGGCGAGATGCCGCCGCTCTGGGTGATCGACGCGGTGGGCGGGGCCGAGCTGGTCAACTATCGCGTCCGCGACCGGTTCATGGTGGTCGACCGGCTGTTCGCTGCCGCCGAGCTCAGGCTCGGCGGGAAGAAGCAGCAGGTCGTCCGGATCGTCCGCATCGACCGGCGCCCCGCGTCATGAGCGGCGAGGCTGACCGGGAGGAAGACGGCGCGGCGTCGGAGCCGGGCCGCCTGGACGAGGTCGGACCCGAGCGGCCGCGGTCGGACGCGAACCTGGCTCGCGAGCTCCGGCTCCGGCCTGAGCCGCTGCGCGTCATGCGGCTGTCGCGCCGCGTGCTCACCGTCCTCGGCGGGGTGTCCGCTGTCGCGGTCGCCGCGGCGCTGATGCTTGCGCTGTGGCCGCACGCTCCGAAGCCAGGCGGGGAGGAGCTGGTCTCGACCCAGAACCGCTCGACGCCCGATGCGCTGAAGACGTTGCCGCACGACTATAGCGGACTGCCTCGGCCAGGCCCGCCGGCGACCGGACCAGGAGTGCCGCAGCTCGGCCAGCCGCTGCCTGGAGATCTCGGCCGACCCATGCTCAACGCCGGCGTCTCCGCGTCGGGCATGCCGCAGCCAGCAGCCTCGGCGCAGCCCGATCCCGAGCCACAGCACAGGGCACAGGAGCGCGCGCGACGCGCGCAGGAAGCGGAGGCGGCGCGAACCAGCAAGCTCTTTACGAGCGAGGCGACCGCGGCGGTCCCTCCGGGACCGGCGCCGTTGCCCAGCCCAGCGCCCGGCGCGGCGACCGACCAGACCGCGGTCGCGGCCAACGCTAGGCAGCCGAGCGAAGGCGACCACAAGCTCGCCTTCCTGAATGGCGAGGTCGACCGCCGCACGGCCAGCCAGGATCGCGTCGAAGCGCCGGCCTCGCGCTACGTCAGGCGGGCGCGGTGATCCCGGCGGCGCTGCTCACGGGCCTCCGCTCCGACCTTCCCGGGCAGATCCCCGCCCAGGTCACGGAGCCGGTGTACGACAGCCCGACCGGCCGCACCCTGCTGATTCCGCAAGGGGCGCGGTTGATCGGCACCTACGACGCACAGGTGCAGTTCGGACAAAGTCGCGCGCTTCTGGTCTGGACGCGGCTGATCTATCCGAACGGCCGCTCGATCGTGCTGGAGCGTCAACCCGGCGCTGATCCCGAAGGATATGCCGGGCTTCAGGACCGCGTCGACAACCACTGGGGCCAGCTATTCAAAGCGGCGTTGCTGTCGACCCTGCTCTCGGTTGGCATGGAGGCGGGCACCTCGAACAATGAAAACAGCCTGGTGCAGGCTATTCGCGAAGGCGCGTCCAACTCGTTCGCGCAGACCGGCTCGCAGGTGGTCGGGCGGTCACTGAGCATCCAACCCACGCTAACGGTCCGGCCCGGGTTTCCCGTGCGGGTCATCGTAACGCACGATCTCGTGCTTGAGCCCTATCCGGGCTGACGGAGCGGTCGATGGCTAACTTGAAGTTGAGCGCGATCGAAGACGATAAACCGGTGAAGCTGACCCTCGAGTTGCCGGCCGGTGTGCATCGCGATCTCGTCGCTTACGCCGAGTTGCTCAGCCGCGAGGGCGGAGCGGCCGTCGAGCCAGCACGGCTGTTCATGGCGACGGATCGAGAGTTCTCGAAGCGGCGACGGTCTTCCGCTTTTCTCGGGACAGGGTCCGAGCCAAGCTGAGAAAGCGTCTCAGAGCAGGATTATCGTTCCGGGGCGACCAGACCACACTGAACTCAATAGACGAACCTTTCAGGGGCACGAAGCTGACATGAGGGTACGTCAAATGGCCCTCAGACGTACACACAAGACTAGCCCCAAACCCGAGGCCGACCATCAACATGAGAGCTTCGCGTTCGACCTTATGACTCGTGATGCTTGGCTGAAGTGCCTCTCCCGATATCATCTTAATAATCAAGGCATGTACCTCCGGACTAGGCGAGCCATAAGAGACTATAAACTTGTCATTATAGAGAGAGCCGGGATCTAGCGTTTCCTGACGGGCACGTGCATCCTCCGAGTTCAATGCGATTGCCAAGGGCTCGGACCAGACTACTTCGGAGTCATACTCCTTCAGCTCCGAAGGACTGACAACGAAGGCTAAGTCTATAGAGTGGTTTGCGAAAGCAGTGATGTGCTCTTCAAAACCGCCCTCGACGAGACTCAGCTCTACGTTGGGGTGATTTGCGCGAAAGCTCCGAACAAGCTGGTCAAGGAGACTTGAACTAAGAGAGCCAAGGAAGCCAATCGTCACCGTTCCGCTAGCTGCCTGCCCAGCAGTAGCTGCCGATCTTACCGCTCCATCTAGCGTGCTGATAGCCTCCCTAATGTCACGATGGAATTGCCGCCCGGCATTGGTCAGCCTTATACCAGATGTACTGCGTTCAAATAGAGAAGCTCCGAGTCGATCTTCAAGCGCTCGCATCCGACGACTCACTGCAGATGGCCTGATATTAATGCGAGCCGCTGCTTTTCTGAAACTTAGGCTTTCAGCAACAGCTTGGACGATAATAAGGTCGTCGACATCGAACGGTAGCCTGGATTGATGTTCTCGCATACCTGAGACATCTCGTCTGGACTAAATCGAGGGCTAAGCGCTTTCAGCTTTGCCAGCGATGTTACCGCTTGCTCGATAGTCGCGTCGCATCTCGACTTTGGGTAAGCTAGTCGACTGCTTCTCTCATCGCAGCCGCGGCATTCAGAGCTGTTGGAAACCCAACGGCGACCGCAAGGAGATTGATGACTTCGGCTAAGGTCGCGCGAGGAACGCCAAGCCGGAGCGCGTGCCCTGCGTGGAGCTTCATCTGCGGCCACGCGTCGCCAAGCGCTGCGAAGGCCGCCACCGTCGCGATCTGTCTGGTCGCGGGATCGAGCGCGGGACGCGTCCACACGTCACCCATCGCGTAATCGACCACGCCTTCGATCAGGAAGGGAAACGCGAGCGACAACGGGCCGAGCATCGGATGGCCGGCGATGTCGACCTGCTCCTCGCGGCCAAGCATCGCCATCTCGTCGAGACCCCGCCGGTGGCGGTCGGCCGGCGGCGTCGGTTCGGCCGGTGCCTCGCGGACATCCCTCTCGTCGAAGACCGCCTTGACCTCCGCAGCCATGTTGAGCGCGCGGGGGAACCCGGCCGATACGCTGGTGAGGTACACCAGTTCCCGCACCTCGTCGGCCGTCGCCCCTGAGTTGAGCGCGTAGCCAACGTGCTGGCGGAGCTGCACGGCGGCGCTGGCGCCGACAACGCCCAGCGCCGCGATCATCGCGATCTCGCGAGTCCGGGCGTCCATCTCCGATCGTCCCCAAACGTCGCCGATGGCGAAGCTCATCGTCGCGTCGACCAGGAAGGGAAACTGCGGCTCGAGTGCCGCCAGTCCTGGGTTGAGCTGATTGCCAAACGCGTCAGCGGTCATCGTGTCGTACACGTCCAGCCCGTGCTTGAACCTCGTCGAACGTTGATCGACGCTGATCACGCCACCTTCTCCTGTGGCGTGTCCTGGTGGTCTGTCGTCTCGGACAGCGAGCGCCACTGATCCAGTTCTGCGAGCCGTCGCTCAAGCGCCTCCCGCGTCATCCTTACCGCGTCGGACCCCATGGCCAAGCGGAGTGGTGGTTCGTCCTCGGCGACGATCCTGACCAGGGCCGCGCCGAGCTTAGCCGGATCGCCGAGCTGCTGATGGCTGTGGGCGCTGTAATGTTCACGCTGCTTGCGGTCGATCTCGAGGTAGTCGGCGACCTCGACTTCTCCATATGCGACCGAAGAATTGTCGAGAAAATCGGTTCGGAAGAAGCCAGGTTCGACGATCGTGATCTTGATCCCGAACGGCTTCAGATCGATCGCCATGTCCTCGGAGAAGCCCTCGATGGCGAACTTGCTCGACGTGTAGGCGCAGACGCCGCCGAAGCCGACCACGCCGCCGATCGATGAGATGTTGAGGACGTGACCGGCGCGCTGAGCACGCATCTGCGGCAGGACGGCGCGCGTGACGTTGAAAAGGCCGAATACGTTGGTCGCGTACTGTCGTTGGATCTGCTCGGGACTCAGCGTTTCGAAGAAGCCGAGTTGGCCATAGCCGGCGTTGTTCACGAGGACATCGATGCGGCCGAAACGCGCTACGGCATCCCGCACTGCCGCGGCGGCCTGGCTGGCATCAGCGACGTCCAGCGCGGCCGTCATCACTCGGTCGCCGGGATCGGCGTCCGCCAGCGCCTCCTCGACCGCCTCAGCCTTTCGTCCGGTGGCGACCACGCGGTCGCCGGCGGCGAGCGCTGCCCTCGCGATCTCGGCACCGATGCCGCGGCTCGCACCGGTGACAAACCATGTCTTGCTCATAGCAAACTCCTAAGTTCAGTCTTGGTGTGCAAGTGCCGGATGTGACCGGGATGGATCACGCCTGCTGCGCGTCCCGCAGGTCGATCGATCGCGAGACCGCCTCCCAACGGTTCTGCTCGTGAGCGGCGGCGCCGGCGGCGCGGCGTGACCGCGACAACGCATCGGACCCCAGCAGCAGACGGCGAGGCGGATCAGCGGCGGATACCGCCGAGATGATCGCCTCGGCGGCGAGGGTCGGATCGCCGGGCTGCCGGCCATGAACCTCGCGGAAGCGATCGATCGCCGCGCCGACGCTGGCGGCGTAGGCCGCGGCGGTTGCGCTTTGGCTGCGGTCGACCGACCGCTCTGAAAGGAACTCGGTGCGCAAGCCGCCGGGCACGACCGCCGTCACGCGAAGGCCGAGCGGCGCGACCTCTATCGCAAGCGCCTTGGTCATGGCGTCGAGCGCCGCCTTGCTGGCGGCGTAGATGCCGACCGCCGCGCCCGGGTCTTCGCCCTGAACCGAACTGATGTTGACGATATGGCCGTAGCCCTGCGCGCGCAGCCGTGGCAGCGCGGCGCGGATGACGCGGAATGGGCCGAACACGTTGACCGCGAACAGCCGCGCCACCTCGTCGTCGCCAGCGTCCTCCAAGGCGCCGATCAGGGTGTAGCCGGCGTTGTTCACCACCACGTCGACCCGCCCGACGAGTGCGAAGGCTTGCGCCACCGTCGCCTCGGCCGCGCGCTCGTCTGCGAGGTCGAACGAGAGGACGTGCAGCGTTCCCGACCTGATTTCCAAGTCGACGGGGTTGCCGCGCGTGGTGCCGACGACGGTCTCGCCCCGCGCCAGCACTGCCTC
Source organism: uncultured Caulobacteraceae bacterium (assembly GCA_964249365.1). Lineage (GTDB taxonomy): Bacteria > Pseudomonadota > Alphaproteobacteria > Caulobacterales > Caulobacteraceae > CAHJWH01. Next base: position 10,502 of record CAXUCS010000031.1, read on the forward strand.
AGCCAACGCCCGACCCAGCCCGCGGGCGATGCCGGTGATCAGCCACACGCGAGCGGCGGTCATGACGCGCTCTCGGCGTCGTTCGAGCCGCCCATCGACACGTCGGGACGGAGCAGATGGCCCAGCCCCATATTGGCCCACAGACGCCTGGTCTCGTGCTGCGACACCACGTCGACGACTCCGGCGCCCCACTCGGAGAAGTCGACCTCCGTGCGCAGGGGCTTCTCGCCCCTGGGTAGCGCCAGCACGCGGGCGACCTCGTCGGCCACGGCCTGAGCCGGCTGTTCCCGCCCCTCGAAGAGCCGCTCAAGCCCCGGAGCGTAGCGGTCGAAGTCGTCCTGCAGACGGATGTAGTCGCTGACGACTTTCTGGTCGGCGGGGTCAACGTGGGTGTCGAAGTGCGACGTTCCCTTCGTGAACGCGCCTGGCATGATGATGACGCTCTCGATCCCGAACGCCCCGACCTCATAGGCGGTCGCTTCGGCGATGGCGTCGAACGCCATCTTGCCCATCACGTACGGGCCCATGAACGGCCCGACGACGTAGGCGCTGCCGGTGCTATTGTAGACCAGGGCGCCGCGCCCCGCCGCTCGCATCATCGGCAGGACGGCGCGGTTCAGGATGTGGACGCCCATCGCGTTGGTCTCGAACGCCAGCCTCATCTGCGCCGGCGTGAACGCCTCGGTGAAGCCGATGAAGAGGTGGCCGGCGTTGTGGAAGACGGCGTCGATGCCTCCGTCCCGCTCGTCGATCAGCCTGACCGTCGCCGCGCAACTCTCCTCCTTGAGGATGTCGAGGTCGACGACGATCCCGGTGCCGTCGCAATGCTCCGCATAGTTCCGCACCGCCGCAGCGCGTTCGGCGTTGCGCGCGTCCGGCTCTCGTATGCCCGCATAGACTGTCCAGCCGGCCCGCAGCAACGTCTGGACGGTGAGCAAGCCGAAGCCGGATCCGGCGCCGGTGATCAGGATGGTCTTGGCGTGTGCCATCAGAGGTCTGCTACTTGATCTGGATGCTGATGCCGCCGTCGGCCATGACGAGCGCACCGACGATGAAGCTCGCCCGGTCGGAGGCGAGGAAGGCGACCACCTCGGCGATCTCCTCCGGCTCGGCAGCACGGCCTATGGGCGCGGACTTGCCGTGCTCAGCCAGGAACTCGCGGCCGTCGTCGCGGAAACCGTTCAGGATGTTGGTGACGACGTCGCCCGACCCGACCGCGTTGACGCGGATGCCCTGAGGGGCCGCCTCAAGCGCGAGCGCGCGGGTCAGCTGCGCGAGGCCGCCCTTCGACGCCGCGTAAGGCGCGATCCCCTCGAAGGCCATGAACGAAGCATAGGAGGCGATGTTGACGATCGCCCCGCGCCCACGCGGCAGCATCGCCTCCATCGCTGCTTTCGAGTGGAGGAAGGCACCGGTCAGGTTGACGCTGACGATCCGCTCCCATTCGGCGCGGGAGAGCTCGACCACCGGCTTGTAGACGATGACGCCCGCATTATTGACGAGGAGGTCGAGCCCACCGAACCGCTCCTCGGCGAGTGCTATCGCATGCTCGGCGCTCCCGTCAGCGGCGACGTCGGCAACCAGCGGCGCTACCCCGTCGCGCGCGAGCGCCTCGATCGCGGGATCGACGTCCTCCGCCACCACCTTCGCGCCGCGCGCATGCAGCAGTTCGACGATCGCGCGGCCGATGCCGCTCGCGGCGCCCGTGACGATCGCGACCTTGCCGCGCACCTCGTCGACCTGCTGAGCTATTTGCGCCATTCCGCCCTCCGTTCCCGAGAGGTCGGAAGTGGCGATCACGGTTCGTGCTTATAATGCGCGATAACCTGTAAGACCCTTGAAGCAGACGCACTACAATCGAAGGGCGCGCAGGTGATCGATCAGCACGCGCAGCGCCGGCGCGATGCGGCGTGAGGGGTAGTAGATCGAGAAGCCCGCGAACGGCCGCGACCAGCGGTCGAGCAGCACCTCCAGGGCGCCCGACGCGATCAGCGGCGCCATCGCGTCCTCGACCCAGAAGGCGACGCCAACGCCCGCCGCAGCCGCCTCAATCCCCAGCCGCTGCTCGCTCAGCACCAGCGGGCCGACAATCGGCACGGCGAACTCCTCGGCCGTGTCGGAATCGGTGAACTCCCAGTCGTAGATCGCCTCGACCCCCGGCCAGCGGAAGGCGATGCAGCGATGCGCGAGGAGGTCGAGCGGATGCTCGGGGCGGCCGTGCTGCGCCAGGTAGGCGGGCGCCGCGACCGCAACCTGGCGTAGCGCGGAGCCGAGCGGGACCGCAATCATGTCGCGGTCGAGCAGCTCGCCGAGCCTCAGCCCCGCGTCGAACCCGCCGGCGACGATGTCAACCGGCGCGTCGTCGACGCGGATGTCGAGCACCACGTCGGGGAAGGTCGACAGGAAGGCGGGCAGCGCGGGCGCGAGGATCGTCTCGTAGGCGAGCCGCTGGGCATGGAGCAGCAGGCGTCCCGCCACGCGGCCGCCCGCCTCCTGCGCAGCGGCGACCGCGGTCGCGATCGCCTCAGCGGCGGGGTCGAAGCCGTGCAGCAGCACCGCGCCCGCCTCGGTCGCGCTTACGCTCCGCGTGCTGCGATGGAGCAGGGGAACGCCAAGCCGCTCCTCCAGCTTGCGGATCGTCTGGCTCAGCGCCGAGCGTGACAGGCGCAGCTCGCCAGCGGCGGCCGAGAAGCTGCCGGCGCGAACCACCGCCGAGAGCGCCTGCAACTCGGCAAAGTCACTCCCGCGCATGACTGCTCCTTAGTCCTGTTTCCCCGCCAGATTACGCTGATGTTCTCGATGGGCGTCGCGAGCCGCTGCGCTTCCCAGACGGCGGGCGGGAGCCGCAGACAACTGCGCGAGGGGATTTCTTACCTTCGGCCCAGAGGCCCTTGAACGATGGCGCACCCGACAGGGTTCAAGCCCGCGATTTTTGGCTTCGGAACACCCGAGGCAGGCACGAGCGGAGTCGCACCGGGAGCCGCCCGATCGCACGCGTCCCTACGACGCAGCGCGCTAAACCACACTGGCGCAAACACCGTTCTAATCACCGTTCTTCTGACATGCCGAAGAACGGGAGAGCGGAGCTAAGTCACTAAAATGATTGGCGCGCCCGGAACGATTCGAACGTCCGACCCTCAGATTCGTAGTCTGATGCTC
>CAXUCS010000032.1:0-13357 GCA_964249365.1 uncultured Caulobacteraceae bacterium
GTGCCCCCGACCCCGCAGTATCCCGCCGGGTTCTTGGCGAGGTACTGCTGGTGGTAGTCCTCGGCGAAATAGAAGGGGCCGGCCGGCTTGATCTCGGTGGTGATCGGCCCGTGCCCCTTCGCACGCAGCGCCTGCTGGTAGGCGGCCTTGGACACCTCCGCCGCCTCCGCCTGCGCGGCGTCGTAGGTGTAGATGGCCGAGCGATACTGGGTGCCGGCGTCGGCGCCCTGGCGCATGCCCTGGGTCGGGTCGTGACCTTCCCAGAACACCTTCAGGAGCTGGTCGTAGGAGACCTGCGCGGGATCGAAGGCCACCAGCACCGCCTCCGTGTGGCCGGTGCGGCCCGAGCAGGCTTCCTCATAGGTGGGGTTGGGGGTCGACCCGCCGGCGTAGCCGACCGCGGTGACCCACACGCTGGGGACCTTCCAGAAGATGCGCTCCACGCCCCAGAAGCAGCCCATGCCGAACTGCGCCAGCGCCGTCCCTTCGGGATAGGGACCTTTCAGCGGGCGCCCGCTGACGAAATGGGTCGATGCGGTGCGGATCGGCTCGGGCCGGCCCTTCAGCGCCTCGGCGGCTGTGGGAAGCTCGGCGGGCTTACGCGAGAAGAACATGGGTGACCTCATGGGGGAGCGGGTTGACGCTTAGATAGGGAGCCCCTCCACGCCCTTGCAGGCCGGACGGCCCTGAGTATAGTCCGCGCCCTCCCGGCCAGGCCGGATCGGGGTGAGGTGGCCGAGTGGTTGAAGGCGCACGCCTGGAACGCGTGTATGGGGGAAACTCCATCGAGGGTTCGAATCCCTCTCTCACCGCCACCGAGTCACGCCCTTCCGCTCGCCTGCGGAGACTCCTCGCTAAGTCCCCGAACCGCTGCGCTTTCGGCGCGCCTCAGCGTCTCTGCACGATAGACTTCGCCCGCTGACGCCGCTGGTCCACGCCGGCGGATGGCGGACCGTCTCCCGCCGCCGTAGCCTAAGGCTAGTTGTTTGATCCCGGACTTTGATGGTGCACTCTCCACGACGCAATGGAGGGATGAGCTATGGGCCAGGTACTCCACCGGAGCGCCACAACGACAGAGGCGGTCCGTCGAGCGATACAGCATAGTCAAGAAGATGCGCAGCCCATGGTAGACCCTGGCGTCGCCGCCCCCAAGCCCCTACCAGTTCCTGCAGGACGAGGTCGTCACCTGAGAGCGCCAGCTTGTCATGCGCGGCCGCCCAGGCGTTCGCAAGGGAGCGGTCTGGCTACATCTCCGGACCTGACATCCGGCAGTTGATCTAAGAAGACCGGGTAGCGTCAAGCGCATTGGGCGAAGTCGACGTGAAGGGTCAGCTCGGCGTCCTCCTGGGTGCACTCCGCGTCGGCGTAGCCCTTCATCCTGTCAGGTCCGCCAGATGGCGCCTTTATCACTGTCCCATGCAGCCGGGTGCAGCTGGAAGGCAAGAAGCGCACGGTCGCGGCCCCTTGCGCCTGCTGCACGTCCAGCGCGGCTACACCCGACGACGGGTCAGCGATGACCCAGGCCACAGGATAAGGATCGTCCTTGCGCAAGAGGGCGATTGCCGTCACCCCAGGATTGGCCGCCACTCGGCACAGGTCGGGCCGCCACTGCAGACCGCCCTTGCCGAAGCGGGAGCCGTTCGCCTTTACCTCGCCGTGCACGGGGCCGGGCGGCGGCGCGGGTCGGCCGAACTCTATGGCCACGAGTTCCACAAAGCCGACGCCGAGCACGACCGCCGCCGCACCGAGGTGGCGCAGACCCCGCTGCAGCAGCGGGACGCGGTTCGGGCCGCCCTCCACGTCCACGAGGTAGCGGCTGGTTCGCCGTGGATCGACGAGCACGGTGACGAGGCTCGCGGGCCAGCCCGGCGTCTTCAGGCGCCAGCCGCTGCGGAACACCCGGCCCACGAAAGGCGGTGTCTGGCCACGGCAGAAGAGACGGCCCGGCGCCGAGCCGCCTACGGTGAAGGGGGCCGTGACGACGCCGGTGATCTCAGCCCGCACAGGCAGGGCTTCCGCGCGCAGCCTCCGTATCCATCGCCGGCGCAAAGCCCCCCGCGCAAGCGCGGCCAAGCCGACCAGCAGGATGACTATGCTCGCCAAAATCCACCCCGCCGCGTCTTCGCCCGCGCCGAGCGTCAGGGCGACGGCGCCAAGGAGGATGAGGTAGGGCGGGGTCAGAATTAGCGGCATTAGGCCATGGCGCTCCGCATCGTGTCGCCCGTCAAGGCGGGCCGACCGGTTCGGTCCAGCTCCATGCCGCCTGCGGGCATTGTCAACTCAAACGTACCTGAGCTAGATTTCCACGCCTTCTTAAGCCGCATGTAACGAGGTGTGTATCGAGGATACTCGAGACTATTTAGCACAATTGAAGCTAGATGCGTGCAGCAACGTTAAAGCGATTGCTGGCAAACGGCTTCAGATCGAGGCCGGAGCCGTCGCCGGTCAGCTCCGCGGCGAGCGCCTCGCCGATGGCGGCGGCGTGCTTGAAGCCGTGGCCGGAACAGGCGGAGACGAGGCGGATGGCCGGCGAGCTTGGGTCGGAGCCCACCATGAAGTCGCGGTCCGGCGTGGTGGTGTACAGGCACCTCTCCCAGCGGGAGGTCGCGGCCGGAGCAAGGCCGGCGAGGCGGCCTTCGACGTGGCGGCGGATGGCGGCTTCTTCCCGCGCGTCCCGCTCGGGATCGGGGCGGACGTACTCGGGGTCGGCGAGCGCATCGTTCTCCCGGGCGACCTTCACCTCGCCGCCGATAGGCGGGAAGCCGTAGAACTGCTCGCCAGGGGCGGAGCCGTAGGTCCAGACGTAGGCGGGGGAGCGGCCAGAACGCCAGGCGGAGGCGTCGGCCAAGGGGAACCAGTGCAGCACCTGGCGCGTCACGTCCAGCCGGCGCCGCAGCGCCTCGCCCGCGAAGCCGCCGAGCCAGGCGCCGGCCGCCACGACCGCAGCGCCCGCGTGGATGTCACCGGCGTCCGTCCGCACCACCACGCCCTCCCCCCGAGGTTCCACGGCGAGGACGCGCACGCCGGTGCGGACCTCCGCGCGTTGGCGGCGGGCGAGCTTGAGTTGGGCGGCGATGCAGCCCTCCACCCGCAGGTAGCCGCCGCCCGGCTCGTAATAGGCGCGCTCGTCGCCCTGCAGGCCGGTGAACTGGGGGAAGCGGCGGGCGATCTCGCCGCCGTCCAGCCGCTCGTGGGCGATGGCGTAAGTCTCGGCGGCCGCGCAGGTGGTGGCGAGGAAGCCAGGGCCGCCCGCGTGGGCCGCGCCGCCGTCGTCGCGGGTGACGTAGAGGAAGCCGCAACGCTCCAGAAGGCTGACGCCGAGCTCGCGCTCCACCCCCTCCCAGATGGCGTTCGCCCGCAGGACGAAGGGCGTGTACTGCGCCCCCTCCCCCAAAGCCTGGCGGGTGATGCGTGTCTGTCCGTGGCTGGAGCCGCGGCGGTGCGGGGGGTCGAAGCGGTCAAGCCCCACGACCTTCACGCCGCGCCGGGCGAGTTGCATCAGGGTCGCGCCCCCCACTGCGCCGAGGCCCACGACCGCGACGTCGCAGGTCGGCGTCACGCGGCGCGCTCCGCCACAGGGCGAACGTTGCGCCCCCGGCGCACTTCGGAAGGCAGGACGGCAAAGTGCTTGCGAAAGGCGGCGGTGAAGTTGGTGGGCTCGCTGAAGCCGGCCCGCTCGGCCACCGCCACCACCGGCAAAGCCGTCTCCAGAAGGAGGCGGCGCGCCCGTTGCATCCGCAAGTCCTGGCCGTAGTCGTGCAGGCTCATGCCATACAGACGCTGGAAGCCGGCGTGGACCTTGTTCTTGTTCAGCCCCGACCAGGCGACCGCTTCCGTCATGGAGACTGACTGGGGGCAGCGCGCCTCCACCAGGGCGCGCAGGCGCTGGAGTTGGCGGCGGTCGGCGGGGCGCAGGCGGATGGGGGCGAACGCGCCGGCCGCCCTGGCCTCGCCCCAGCGTTCCATGACCTGGCGAAGCAGCCCGAGCGCCAGCGCCTCAACCTCCACGCCACGCCACGCCCCTTCCGACGTCAGGGCGAAGAGGCGGCCGGCGGCGGCCAGTGCGCCCCGATCCAGCGCGAAGCGGCCGAGCGCCACCTCCTGCTCCCGCCAGGCGGAGGCCAGCGGCCGCGGCAGGTCGCTCCACGACAGGCCGAGCCGCTGCAGGAGGAAACTCTGCGACAGGTTCAGGGTGCAGTACCGATAGGCCACGCCCGCATGGTAGACACCCGTCAGGCTGGCGCTGGCGGGCTGGACAAGGAAGGTGCAGCTCGCCCCCTCGTCGCTGACCTGGGCGGCGGCGGCGTCGAAGTCGGCGCTGCCGGCGAAGGGGAGCCGCAGCCGCACGCAATTCTCCAGACTCCGGGCGGTCAGCCGCCATTGGCGCGAGACGGCGGCGTCCACGATGTGAACGCACAGGCCGCCGCCGAAGCCGTGAACCTCCTCGAAGCCCGAACGGATCAGGTTGGGGACAGGCCCGTCCAGCCCGACCGGCAGCCGGTCCACGTGCAGGGCTTCGATGCCGCCGACGGAGGTGGGGTCCGCCGCGAAGATGGCCTGGAGCTTGCCCTCGATCGATGCGTCGGCTCCGGTAACCATGATCATTGAACCCGCGACCATTCGGATCGTGCCGATACCATCATCCTCGTGCCGGACCCATCTTGCGCCGATCCCTCGCGTGTCTAGCAGATAAGGTTCAAGAGACTATAACACCACCTCTTCCTTGGGTAACCTCATACGTCCAACTAAATATAGTATAGATGACTTGAGGTTTTCTGCAGGCTTCTAAAGCTTGGTCTAGTGCAATCATCATCAAGGGAGCGACCTTAAACGCTATCGACAAGTCAACGTGCGCAAGGCCTCTGTATCTCCCAACGTGTCCGCGCTCGGATTGCAGGCGTCATAGCGTTCGGTTGCTGGCGAACGGCCGATCTGGGTCCATGCAAAAGGGGATGAGGGCGTGGTGAAAGCGGATCGACTGCGGTTGAGGACCCGCCTACTGGTGCAGGCAGGGCTGGCCGGCCTCATCGTGGCCCTGGGAACAGGCGCGCACGCGCAGACGGCGACGGTGGACGGAGCGAGGTCCAAAGCCCAGGTTCTGCTGGGAACAGGCGCGCACGCGCAGACGGCGACCGGTCCCTCCGCCACCGCCGGGGAGGTGGTGGTCACCGCCGAGAAGCGTTCGCAGCGGTTGCAGGACGTGGCCGCGCCCGTCACTGCACTCGATACAGAGGCTCTGAGCCAAACGGGGCAGGTCAGCCTCCAGGACTATTTCCAGCAAGTGCCAGGATTGTCGCTGGACGCGGAAGGGGACGGCCAGACCCAGGTGGTCATCCGCGGGATCGCCACCTCGCCCATCAGCAACCCGACGGTGGGTGTGGTCATCGACGACGTGCCGGTGGGCTCCACCACGGCGCAGGGGCTCGGCAACCTCCTGATCCCCGACATCGACCCGGCCGACCTATCCCAAATCGAGGTGCTGAAAGGGCCCCAGGGCACGCTCTACGGCGCCGCCAGCCTCGGCGGCCTCATCAAGTACGACCTCGCCGACCCGAGCTTCAAGGCGTTCAGCGGCCGGATCGCCGCGGGCGTGGACGGAACGTCCGGCGGCGGGGTCGGCTATGAGGTCCGGGGCGGGCTGAACATCCCGCTCGCCGACACGCTGGCGCTCAGGGTCAGCGGCTTCAGCCGCACCACGCCCGGCTATGTCGACAACGCGGTGGGAAGCGAGTCGGACGTGAACGAGGCCCGCTCCCAAGGGGGTCACGCCGCTCTCCTCTGGCGTCCCGATCCGCGTGCCTCGCTAAAGCTCTCGCTCCTGATCCAGCACACTCACGCGGACGGCTTCGACGGGGTGGGCACGACCTACGACCAGCGGCCGCTCTACGGCGACCTCAGCCAGAGCCAGCCGCCGGGCTCGGGCGTGTACGACACCACCGTCCAGCTCTACTCCGCGACCGGAAAGCTCGACCTCGGCCCGGCCGACCTGACCTCCATCACCGCGTACGGGATCAACGACTACCGCGCCAACCCCAGCCTGCCCCAGTACGGCTCCCTCGCCACCCTGGTCACGGCTACCGACACCAGCCCCGGGGTGGACGGCGCGGAGCTGGTGGACAAGTACGAGACCAAGAAGTTCACCCAGGAGGTGCGGCTCGCCTCCCGCGGCGGCGGCCGCTTCGACTGGCTGGTGGGCGGCTTCTACGACCACGAGGCGTCCCCCGCCTTCCAGGCGGTTCAGGCGGTGGACGCCCAGACCGGGGCGAACGCCGCGCAGATCGCCAACTTCGATTTTCCCACCGTCTATGAGGAGTGGGCCGTCTTCGGCGACGCCACGCTGCACATCACCGACCGTCTCTCGCTGGACGGCGGCGTGCGCTACAGCCAGAACCATCAGGCCTACCACGAGGCGGACGTCTACGCCCCGGCGCTGGAGACGCCCATCCAGCTCTTTTCCGTCAAGGAGAACGACAGCTCGACCACCTTCCAGGTAACGCCGAGCTACAAAGTCTCTCCCAGCCTTCTCCTCTATGCCCGTATCGCGTCCGGCTACCGGCCGGGCGGCGTGAACACCGACATAACCCCGGGCTCGGGCACGCCCCAGAGCTACCGGGCCGACACCACGCTGAACTATGAGGCGGGCGCCAAGGGCCAGCTGCTGGACAGGACGCTGAGCTACGATCTCTCCATCTTCGACGTGGAATGGAGCGACATCCAGATCCAGCTCCGCGATCCGGCGACCCAGCTCGTCTTCTTCGCCAACGCCAACGATGCGCGCAGCACCGGCGCCGAGTTCGCCTTCCAGTACACGCCCCGCCCGGATACCCGCTTCGCCCTGAACGGCAGCTACACGGTGGCCGAGCTGACCCAGCCCATCCCGCCCGGAGGCGGCGTGGGCGATGCGGGCGCGCCGCTTCCCTACTCGCCGCGCTTCCAGGGCAGCCTGTCGGCGGACCGCGACCTGCCGCTCCCCGGCGGCTGGACGGGAACGGTGGGCGGCGTGGTGGGCTACACGGGCGAGCGGCGGGAAGCCTTCGCCAACGACCCGGCCGAACTGCGCCCGCTCCTGCCCTCCTTCACCCGGCTGGACCTCCGGTTCAGCGCCAAGCGCGACCTGTGGCTGCTGAGCCTCTACGCCAATAACGTGACCGACACTCGCGGCGTGCTCTCCACCACCTCCCAGGGCGGCACGACAGCGACCGTCGCCAATATCTACAACACCGTCTACGTCCAGCCGCTGACGGTCGGCGCCTCCGTGCAGCGCCGATTCTGACCGGGGTGGACGCCCGCTCCCCACCGCCCGCGCCCGCCCGGTCGGAGGCGACGGTCCTCGGCCTGCCGGGGCGCGAGTGGCCCATCGTTGTGGTGGCCCTGGCCATCGCCGCCCTGCCCTCGGTCATGCCGGTGATGGTGGGCGCGCTGATCCGCCAGTTCGGGATCGGGGTGGACAAGGCCGGCTTCGCCATCTCCGCCAACATGGCCGGCATCCTGGCCGGGACGCTGTGTGCGCCGCTCGTCATCCCACGGTTGACGGACCGGACCATACTTTATGCGGGCCTCCTGGTGCTCGCAGGTGGTAACATCCTGACGCTCGGCGTCCACGCCTACGGCCCGCTGGTGGCGACCCGGCTCGTGTCCGGCTGGGGCGAGGGGCTGGCCGGGGCGGTCGCCTACAGCCTCATGGGCCGTTCCAGCCTGCCGACGCGGATGGTCGCCACCTACGCCGGCGGCCAGGCCCTAATCGGGGTGGTCGGAATGGCCGCCCTGCCCGGACTGACCCAGCGGTTCGGGCCGGCCGCCTTCTACGGACCAATCACCGTCCTCGTGCTCCTGAGCCTCCTGGCCGTTCGCCCGGCCGCCAACGCAACACCCCGGCCCGCCGCCATGCGCGGGACGGTCAGGAGGGGGAGCGCCGCCGCGGGTCCCGCGGCGGTGCTGGCCGGCCTCTTCGCCCATTTCACCGGTATGACGACGGTCTGGGCCTTCCTGCAGAAGATCGGGGCCGACCATGGCCTGGCGGGCACGGTGGTGGCGCTGGCGTTGTCGATGTCGGCGGTAGCCGCCCTGGCAGGCTCGGCCGCAGCCAGCCTGCTCGCGCGCCGGCTGGGCGTCCTGCCCTCCCTCCTCATCGGGGCCGTCCTCGTCCTGGCCTGCGCCGCGGGCCTGCTGGCGCGCAGTCCTGCGGTGTTCATCGGGGCGACCTGCCTCCTCAGCTTCACATGGGCGGCGCAGTATCCCTTCATGTTCCGCCGCCTGGCCGAGCGGGATGTCCAGGGGCGCTGGGCCGCCCTCACGCCCGTGGCCACCGCCTCGGCCTTGAGCGTCGGCCCGGCGCTCGGCGGCGTTCTCCTGCAGCGGGGCGGGCTCGCAAGCGTGGACATCGCCTTCGTCGCCTTCACCCTGACGGGCCTGGCGCTCACCGCCGCCACCTACCTGCGCTTCAGGTTCTCGCCCGTGGCGTGAGCTTCACGCCGAGCCGGGAGAGACCCGAGGTGGCGAAGGCGCCGCCCGCGAGCGGCGTGCGGCCGATGGCAGGGTCGAACTCCAGCCGCTCCACGGTGCGCCCGATCGTCTCCAGGATCAGCCGTACCTCCATGCGCGCCAGCCAGGCGCCGATGCACATGTGCGACCCATAGCCGAAGGTGGCCGCCGGCCCCGCCGGCCGCTCCGGGTCAAAGGTGTCGCCGTCAGGGAACACCGCGTCGTCCCGGTTGGCGGAAGCGGCGAGGAAGCGCAGGCTGGCTCCGGCGGGGACGCGGTAGCCGCCCACCTCCGTCTCCACCGCCGCCCGGCGTGTGACCCGGTGGACGGTGGGGCGAAAGCGCAGCAGCTCTTCCAGGTAGGCCTTGGCGCCAGCCGCCGTGCGCAGCCGCTCCAGCTCGCCCGGGCGCTCGAGCAGCACGTCCAAGCCGGCGCCGATCAGGATGGTGGTGGTCTCGTGGCCCGCCATGAGGAGGAGGCCCGCGAAGCCGGAGGCCTCCGCCCGCGTGATCCGCCCCTCCGCCCGAAGCCGGGCGAGGTTGGCGACCACCGTATCGGCTCCCGCCCGGTCCGCCCGGTCCAGGGCTGCGTCCAGGAAGTCGAGGAGCGCCCGGTGGCCGGAGCCGTCCACGCCCGTGTCCGGCGCGCCCCGCAGGATGTGGCCGAGGTAGGCGCTGGACTGGCGCGTCCACTCCCGGATCTGGCCAGGGTCGGCGTCCGGCGCCCCGAGCACAGCGGAGATTACGGCCACCGTGCAAGGCCCGGCGAACGCGCCGACCAGCTCGCCTCCGCCGCGCGCCAGCACCGCCGCCCAGGTCCGCTCCACGACAGCGGCGACCACCTCCTCCGCCATCCGCATCGCCCGGGGCGTGAAGGCGGCGGCGACCAGGGACCGGAGAGCGGTGTGCTCCGGCGGGTCCATGTTCAGGATGAAGCCCGGCAGCGGCTCCGCCTGCCCCATGGCGGAGGAGAAGATGGCCGCGTCGCGCAGACCGGCGCTGACGTCCCGGTGGCGACTGACCACGTAGAAGGGCGCCTCCGGCGAGCCAGCGCGGAGCACGGGCGCATGCTCTCGCATCCAGCGGTAGTGGGGGAAAGGATCGGCCTGGATGTCGATGTCAAAGGGATCGAACGGCGCCACTCCGGCCGGCCAGGCCAACTCCTGAGACCACGGCGGGTCAGGCAGGATCGCAACTGACGGAGCGAAGGGGATCATCTAGCTTGAAGCTGCACTTAGACGCCACCTTATGCGAGCAGACTCCTACGAAGCGATCACCTACATCGCGGCAGCCCCTGAGCAAGATGGTGACCTCCCTCTAAGATGACTTCCGCACGAACGAAGATCGCCTAGGGCTCTGTCAGCGCAAACGTTACCTGATCCGTTGCAATGGGCCTGCCCTCCCCTACCCGGCTTGGCATGCCTCGCAGCAAGACCCCCCAAGCTGCCTCTTGCCCCGTTCCGCTGGTTCGACAGCTCGCCGGAGGTGATCCGGCTGGTGGTGATGATGTACGTCAAATACCCCCTGTCGCTGAGGAACGTGGAAGACCTGCTGCATGAACGGGGATCGACGTCTGCCATGGAACCGTGCGGCTCTGGTGGCGGCGGTTTGGACCCATGTTCGCGCACGAGATCAGGAAGAAGCGGGTCGGGGCCATGCGCCAGCACACCCACTGGCGTTGGCATCTGGACGAGGTCTACATGAAGATCAACGGCGAGATGCGTTACCTCTGGCGGGCGGTGGATCACGAGGGCGAGGTGCTGGAGTCCTTCGTCACCAAGGAACGGGACAAGGCTCCAGCGCTGAAGTTCATCAGAGGAGGCATGAAGCGCCACGGCCGTGCCAAGACCATCGTCACCGACGGGCTGCGTTCCTACGAAGCCGCCCTCGAGGAACTCGGGGGGACCGAGCGCCAGGAGGTCGGCCGCCACCTCAACAACCAGGTTGAGAACTCACACCAGCCGTTCCGACGACGAGAACGCGCCATGCTCAGGTTCAGGAGGATGAAGACCCTCCAGACCTTCGCCTCGGTGCACAACCACTTTAATCAGGAGCGCCACCTCGTCAGCCGCGAAACCTACAAGGAGAGACGCTCAGCCGCCCTGGCCGAGTGGCGCGCAGTCGCGAGCTGAGGGCTGGTCGGGTTTGGGGGAGCTGCGCCTCAGCGGAGACTTGTTGCGGTTGGACGGACAGCACCGCCACCGAGTTACGCCATTCCGCTCACCTGCGGAGACGCCCTGCTAAGCCTCGGAACAGACGCAGCTTCTGCGAGCCTCCCAATCTCTGACCCCGGGACCCGGGACTGACGCGCCGCTGATCAACGTTTGTACAAAGTCACGTTCCAACATGCCTTATGATTGTCACACCCGTCAAATCAAGTATCGAGTAGCTTTCCATTTGATTAAACATTTTAATATTCGTTCACGCGTGCGGTTCAGGCCAGTTCAATAGCCAGCATCGGGCGATGCTGTCGTGGTCGTCAGAATTATCTCAATCGACCTTCACGAGTAAAGTTATTTAAGCTGATCAATTGAGATAATTGGCGCCAGACGGCTACTCAGAACGTTGCTTCAAGTCAGGGTCGGCTGGCTGGCGATACGCTTTTCATTGCGCTGAATGTCTAAAGCTAGAGCAAGGATGGACTTCCCTTCAGGCGCTGATCAGCGCACCAGTCCTGCGCTTCTGAGCGCGCGAGTGATCGTTTCGCCTACATCGACGTGGGCCGGCGTGCTGGACCTGGCCGCTGCGCCCGAGTGCGCGCCTGCGGCTTTCCCCGGCTGGCCAGGGCGGCTGGATCGTGGTCCGACGATGCCCCAGGATCGCGCGAGTTGCAGGCTTGAGGACACGCCGGACTCCAGGATCCAAGGGGCGGCCGAGCCGCAGCCCTCCTCTCCACCGGCCGCGATCGGCGTTCCATGTGCGAGGCCGGCGATGCGGTTCATCTCGACGACGACTTCGCCGTCCGGCTTACGCCAGCTCTCCAGCGCATGACGGTCGAGGCCGGTCGGCTCGTGGGCGCTTCTGGTGACCCCGTGGACGTCGCACCACTGACGGGCGAGCGCCTCGCCCGCGGCTGGCGTCACGGTCGAGTCCGCATCGCCATGCCAGATCGAGATGCGAGGCCAACGCCGCGGCGGCGGGGCGGCGGCGCGGACCTTGTCGCCCCACGTCCTTGGGGGGAGTTTCGGCATCTGGCGCATTGCGTCCACCGCTTGTCTGACGCCGGATGCGACCGCGTATGGCAGGCCCGAGATCACGGCGCCGGCTGCGAAAAGCTCCGGGTACGTGGCGAGCATCACGGCTGTCATCGCGCCGCCCGCCGACAGGCCGGAGATGAAGACGCGGTGAGGATCGAGAGAGTGCTCGGCCAGGGCGAAGTGAACCATCTGCGCGATCGAGGCCGCTTCGCCTCGCTCCCGGGCCATGTCCCCCGGCTCGAACCAATTGAAGCACAGGTTCGGATTGTTGGCGCGCACCTGCTCCGGGCAAAGAAGGGCGAAGCCGTGGCGCCCCGCGAGCTCCACCCATCCCGCCCCTTCGGCGTAGCCGCCGGCGGTCTGGCCACACCCGTGCAGCACAACGACGAGGGGGGCTTGGGCCGGCAGGTTGTCGGGCAGGTGCAGCCACATCTGCAGAGCGCCGGGGTTGGCGCCGAAGCTTCTTACGGGAGTGAGATCGCCGCCGGGGCCGGCTGTGGAAAGTCCACGGGCGCGGGCGACCAGCTCCGCGACGGTATCTGCAAGGCCAGCCATCGATGCGCTCTCCCCGGCACGGCCGGACTCAGCTCATATAGATGCTGCACCGCAGCATTGCACCGCTGCAGAGCAGCCGTCCCGCTATACAGCGGCAGGCCGTCTGAAGGTCGCTTCTCCGGCGCAAAGGCGAGTGGCGGCTCGATGGGGCAGAGCCTCAGACTGGCTGACGACGACGACCCGCTACAAGCCCCCGAAGGTCAGGCTCGCGCTCAGCCCCGGGTGGGCGTCGGCCAGCTCAAGGCGCGCGGCGTGGCGGGTGGCGATGGCGGCGACGATGGAAAGGCCGAGGCCGGAGCCCGGCAGGTGACGGCTCGCCTCCAGCCGCACCAGGGGGCGCAGCACCTCGCCCCTGTGCTGGGGCGCAATGCCGGGGCCGTCGTCCTGCACCACCAGGCGCGGCGTAGGCGCGGCCTGGACCTTCACCGCAATGGTGGTCCCGGCGGGCGTGTGCCGAGCGGCGTTGTCGATCAGGTTGGCCACCGCCTGGCGGAGCAGGCGCTCATGACCGGCGACCAGGGCGGGCGTAGGCGCGACGCTGAGCCTGCGCCCGCCCTCCTCCACGTCCAGGCGGAAGGCTTCCGTCACCTCCGCCGCCATCTGGCCGAGATCGAACACGCGCTCACGCCGCTCGGCGGGCTCCGCCTCGATCTCGGCAAGCTGCAGGAGGGCGTCGAAGGTGCGCAGCGCCTCGGCGAGGTCCCCCTCGACCGCTTCCAGCCGCGCGGCCAGGGCCGGCTCGCGGTCCTGCACCTCGGCGCGCAGCCGCTCCAGGCGATGGCGCACGCGGGTCAGGGGGGTGCGCATGTCGTGGGCGATGTCGCGAGACACCTGCTGGACCTGGCCCACCAGGCCGGCGATGCGGTCCAGCATGGCGTTGAAGGTCAGGCTCAATTCGTCGAGGTCGTCGCGAGGCGCGCCTGCGGGCGCGGGCGCACGGGGATCGGCGGCGCCGCCCTTCACTTGGCCGGCCACCTTCGCGATGGCCGCCACCCGACGCCAGGCCCGACGTGAGAAGAGGCTGGAGGCCGTGACGCCGAAGATGACGCCCGCCGCCCCGCTAAGGACGTCGGCGCGCAGCTGCGCATCGGCCCGCAGCACTTCTGCGGACTGGTCCTGGCCGAC
>CAXUCS010000033.1:0-13164 GCA_964249365.1 uncultured Caulobacteraceae bacterium
GCGTCGCCGGCTGCATGGCGGCCGCGATCCCCATGATCGCCGGCATGCTCACCAAAGGCGCGATCGCCGGGGCCGAGGCGGCCGCGAACGGGGCGATGCACACCTTCCAGCGGAGCGCCGAGGCGGCAGGGACCGCGATGGCCACAGGGAACTTCAGCTACGGCGCGACCGCCGTCGACACGCACCAATTCCACAATACATCGGGGAACCGGTTCGACACTGCCCCGTACACCAACCACGGCGGGTCTACCGTGGTCGATGACGCCGGCAACGCGCGCACGACGGCGCGCGACGGCACCTTCATCATGCAGGCGGCGAACTCATACCTTCCTTTCACGGCTCGGGCTGGCGAGAGCCTGTCCGCCGTCGCCAGCCAGAACAGCTCTCGATACCGCGAGGAGAGCGCCGCGGTGGAGGACACCTACAGCCGCGCCAAAGCGCAGGTCGCTTCGCGTCTGGAGGAGAACTCAAGCGGCTCGACAGTAGGCAAGTCACGGACGACCACTGATGGCCTCGACGATCGTACGGGGATGCGTCAGGTGTTCGAGACGCGAGATCAGGCGTCCACGTCACTTGCTCGCCGGTTGGGGATTTCTCAAACTCAGGCCGACAGCGCCGTGAACTTCTGGACGGCTGAGGGCGGGGGAAGCATCAGCGGTAGTCTAGGAGGAGGCATTCCTAAAGTCGGCGGCTCCGGTTCCATTGGGGCAAACTTCAATCTCCGGGGAGGCCACAAGGGAGAGAACTTAGAGTCCGATTCATCCCAGGCAACACTTGACGCTGCTAGACAGGAGTTGGAGAGCAAGGGTTTCTTCAAGGCCCGTGATCATGCGACGCAGCAGTTCGCGACAGACATCTGGTCAAGTACCTATGGTACGAACTCCGGCTTCCGTGATGTTTCCAGCTCAAGCTTCTCGGACAGCTCCACTGTCAGTGCATCTCGGCGTCACTTGGACTCGGAAGGCGAGCGCTGGTCGCAAACGGCTGAGTACGCGAAGCGAAATGATTTCAGCCACGACGACAATCTGGCCAATCGGATCGCAAATTACTTCGGGCAGAGGTATCAGGCACAAAACCCAGTCAGAGATGTCAACGGAGAAACTATACCCCTAAGCCGACTTCTAAACCCGGTTGGCCCAGATGCTAAGGCCGTAAGCCAGCTTCGCGAGGAGGCGCTGCGAAGGGACGTCTATCCCGCATACCTCCAGGGCCTGGTTGCTGACTCTCGTATAGCGGCTGGTGTCGAGCAGCCTCTGCCTCCGGGTCCGTCGGTTTCGTCAACAGCGTCCGGGCGCG
The DNA here is from genome assembly GCA_964249365.1 of uncultured Caulobacteraceae bacterium. Lineage (GTDB taxonomy): Bacteria > Pseudomonadota > Alphaproteobacteria > Caulobacterales > Caulobacteraceae > CAHJWH01. The sequence goes on from CAXUCS010000033.1 coordinate 1,297, forward strand.
CGCAGCACGAGAGCGTCGGCGAGGTCCAGCGGGAGTTAGCCGGCGCACCCTCACGGGATAAGTTGAAGAACCCGATCCCTGAAGACCTGAGCGGTATCCGAGCCCAGGTGCGTTCGGGAGAGCACCTTGTAGATCAAGCCTTCGCCGCTACGCCTCGGATCGCGAGTCGCCGCAACAACGTCGATGCCGGTCACTTCCTCACTGGCGCGAAGCGCATCAATGCACCGGCCGCAAGATGAAGTCTGCCGCCGCGAGTCGCTGTAAAGGGCTGTTAGAGCAGTCCGCGAGCTTTAGCAGTACGAAGTCTTTGCAGGCTCAAGACGAAGAAAAATACACCAAGCCCACCCGCGATGGCAGCCATCGCAAAACAGTTGGCCGCGAACAGAGCCTCTTGAGCTGCGACTTGAACGATCCCTGTAATCAGAAGGGCGGCAACCACAAGGAATACGATGCACGAGGCCACGATGCCACCGTACGTGTTGACCTTCATCATCCAGGGCGAAGAGACAACATCCAGCTCCGCCGCGTACATTGCAGCCGCTCTGCGCGGGATGCGGATCGTCACAAAATCCTGATCGTCGTCTGGGGCCGCCATGGCTTCGCCTCCTGCGAGCGAAGATACGCGCCTCAACTGATTTGCACCAGCCGAGAGCGTGTGGGCGGGGCTATGGCATCTTCCCGGTCAAGCGCGGCCGGCCACCGCGAGCGGTCTGCGGTGACCAACCGGCAACCTCCGTCAGCGGCCGCTACCGCGACGGCCTCCGACAGGCCGTCGCAAAGCCAGTTCGTTCGCCAGCACCCAGGGCTTGGGCAAGGTGATCGTCAGGGCGCCGTCCCCATTGACGTACTCGACATTTTGGTCGGCGATCCCGGCTGTCGGGAGCAACTCTGGGACGTGAACCTGGATGTCGCGCCGCTTGGGCTTCAAGGTCCAAGGCGCCCCGTCTTCCGGCCGAAGCCGGATCGCCGCGCCGGCGTCGTCCTGGCCGAACTGCACCTTCACGCTCTTCCCCACCTCGAACCCGAGCTGCTCGGCCAGGGCGCCAGGGATGCAGATAGTCACCGTGCCGCCCTCGGTGCTGATGCGCGGTTTGAGCGGACTGCTGCCCACTCCGTGGCGAACGTCGAGAAACTCCATGGCCTACTCCTTCTAAGTCGTGGCGCAACGACTATGGAAGTATGTTTGTCACAGCACAAGCAAGACACGGGATAAAACACATCTCAAACGCGGGGGTGCGACATGCAGGACCAAGAACCACAAGCTTACATGATTGATGACGTCAGATACGACAGCGAGGACCCCTGCTTTCAGGGAGCCTTGTCAGAGGTCCATGCCTTACGACTGCGCCCCCTTTGCCTCTGCAGGCCTGAAGGTCTGCCGATGTACGTCGCCAAAACCCGCGGTCGGCTTCTGGTGAAGCGCATGCCCATGACGGGTCGTTTGCATGATCCAAGTTGCGCGTCCTATGAAGCCCCCGACGAGGTCGGGGGGCTCGGCCAGCTCCGTGGGGCGGCGATCCAGGAGGATCCGGACGAGGGGGTGACCATCCTCAACCTCGGCTTTCCCTTCACCAAGGGTGCGGTGCGAAAGGCGCCGACCCCGAGCGATCTCGATCCCGATACGGTGAAGGTGGAGAAGGCGCGGCTCAGCCTTCTCGCCACCTTGCACTACCTCTGGCGGGAAGGGGAGCTGACCCGCTGGTCCCCTGGCATGGCGGGTAAGCGCTTCTGGGGGCTCGTTCGCCGGCAGCTGTTGTCGGCGGCGGAAGGGGCTCAGGCTAAGGGTCAGCCGCTGGTGGAGCGGTTCTACATACCCGAGCCCTTCTTAGTGGAGCATAAAGGCGAGATCGCCGGGCGTCGGACAGGCTTGCTGGCCAAGATGATGACAGCCGGCCCGGCCAAGCAGCGGCCTCTCATGGTCCTCATTGGCGAAGTCAAAGCCTTCGAGGCTGCACGCTACGACGTGCGGATGGTGGTGAAGCACTGTCCCGACTTCTCCTTCTTCATCAGTGAGGCCGCGAACAAGCGACTGGCGAGCCGCTTTGAACGTGAGCTCGCGGCCTGGAACGGTTTGGCCGACAGCCACCTCATGGTCATCGCGCTCTTCTCGGTCCCGCCGTCCGGGTTCGGACAGATCGAGGAGGCGGCCCTCATGCTCACCGACGAACACTGGCTGCCCGTGGACGGCGGACTCGATCTTGCGCTGCTCGGCGAATTGGTCCGCGAGCGACGCCGGTTCGAGCGCAGCCTGCGGTTCAACATGCCTATGAATAAGCCGCTCGCTGTGGCGGTCCTGCAGGATACGTCGCCCAAACCGACGGCGCTCTACATCGAGCCGGCCGGCGTACCGGAGGCCTATCTGCAGGCCTCGGCGGCGCTGATCGAGCGCCAGGCGGCCGACTTGGCGACGTGGAGATGGAGCGCATGCGATGGGGCGATGCCGAGGCTCCCATCCAAGGCGCGGCTGGACACCGAGCGACGCGCCAGCGTCCTGCCGCTCTATCTCCTGCTCAGCGAGGATCCCTCGCGATCGCCGGAGATCGTCACCCTTAGGTCGCCGCGTCGGCGTCAGACGTCGGGGGAGGCCTCGTGCCTGGTCGCTCAGGTCCGGGAGCGACTTTGCGCTCTCGCCCGGCTGACCCCAGACGAGCTCAGGCAGTGCGGGCGGCCCGTCCATGTTCGGCCCGAAGGCGAACACCAGCTTTACCGCCGCATCTCCGCAGAGGATGCACAAAGGCTGCGCTTGGCGGATCGCCAACGAGCCCAAACCGAGCTGCATGTGGAGTCGAGTGCAACAGGGGCTCTGACTCAGTTTTGATGAAGTCGGAGCGTTGGCTGCCTTGGCCAGCAAGGGGATCAGGCCATGGCGCGCAGTCTTCGTCCCTCCGCCGTCGTGCCGGCGGGCTTGCTGGTCCAGGATGTTCAGATGGAAGACGGAGCGACCGTGATCACGGCGCGGTCGGCGACCACGGAAGCGCCTTGCCCGGCCTGCGGGGCACCGGCTCGCCGGGTGCACAGCCGCTACGTCAGGACGTTGGCTGACCTGCCGCTGTGTGGACGTCCTGTGCGGCTCAGGCTGATGGTGCGGCGGCTTCGGTGCGAGGTGCCGGCGTGTCCTCGGCGCATCTTCACCGAGCGGCTTGAACCGGTGGGACCGTGGGCGCGGCGCACCGCCCGTCTGGACGCGGTGGCGCATCAGCTTGGCTTGGCGTTGGGCGGACGACCGAGCGCCGGCTTCGCGGGGCGGTTGATGATGCCGGTCAGCAACGACACGCTCCTGCGGCTGGTCCGGCGGCGCGGGTCTCCAGCCTTCGCACCGCCTCGGGTGGTAGGGATCGACGACTGGGCTTGAAGCGCAACTACCGCTACGGCACGCTGATCTGCGACCTGGAGCGGCGTCGGACTATCAGCCTGCTGCCGGACCGGGAGCCCGCGACGGCCCAGGCCTGGCTCGCCGTCCAGCCGCAGGTGGAGGTGGTCACGCGCGATCGTGGCGGGGCGTATGCCCTGGCGGCGACCAGGGCTCTTCCTCAGGCCATGCAGGTCGCGGACCGTTGGCATCTCATGGAGAACGCCAGCCAGGCGTTCCTCGCCGCGACCCGGGGCTGCATGCGCCAGATCCGCGCCGGGCTCGGCGTCACGACCGTCGACCCCGACCTCCTCACGGCGGCGGAGAAGCTGCAGTACGAGGGCTATCTGCGCCGCGAGGACGTCAACGCCGCCGTCCAGGAACTGGCGCAGGTGGGTGTGACCATCAAGGAGATCGTCCGCCGTACCGGCCATAGCCGCGGCCTGGTCAGGCGCGTTCTGCGCGGCCAGCGTGGCGACATGTTCATGCCGCGCGACAGCTCGCTGGAGCGTCACCTGCCATGGCTGGACGCCCAGTGGGCGGCAGGTGAGCGCAACGCCGCCGCCCTCTGGCGTAAGCTGAAGGACCTTGGCTTCCGCGGCTGCTACCGGGTGGTGGCGGAGTGGGCGACCCGTTGCCGGCGGGCCGACGCCGCCAACCTGGAGCACCTGAAGCGGACGCCGTCTGCGCGCACGGTGGCCCGGCTGATGACGACGGCGCGCGACGACCTCTCCCGCGCCCAGACGGTGCTGGTGGCCGCCATTGAGGCGGCGGCGCCCGCGCTCGTGGAGGCCAGGGACATCGTGGACGCCTTCCACATTATGCTACGCCAGAAGAAGGCGGCTGCGCTGGACGAATGGCTCGAGCGGGCCGCCGCCAGCCTGCTTGCATCCTTCGCCAGCGGCCTGCGGAAGGACCGGGCCGCTACGCACGCCGCCATCGCCACGGCATGGTCGAACGCTCAAGCCGAGGGCCAGATCACCAAACTCAAGCTCGTGAAGCGGCAGATGTACGGGCGCGGGAAGCTGGATCTGCTACAGGCCCGGGTCATCGGCTTCAGCGCATGACCTCAGCAAAACTGCGTCAGAGCCCCTCTTCGGTGCAACTTTACAGGCCAAGCCCGAGCGGTCGTCGACGACCGAGAACAACATCAGCGTCGGCGCGCCCTCGCGCCTCATATCGACCCAGGGCGGCGGCGTCGGCAGGTGCTTCACATCAGACGGACTCATGTCGAAGTGCCAGAGGTCGTTGGCGTGCTCCACCTGGAAGCGGACGGCCGCCGGCTCGCGCGCCATGCGAGCTTGGTCGTAGCCCAGCCGCCGCATATGGCGGTTCAGCGTCGAGATGGTCAGGAGCCCCTGCGGCAGCTGGCGATGGCCCTCCGGCGTGTGCACGCCGTGCTCCACCAGAAGCTCCAGCGTGCGGGCCGTGGAGAGGTGGCGGCCCTTCCGGTTGGTGGTGCTCTTCTTCACCGCGGCCACGAGCTCGCACCAGAGCTGGATGTCGGCGTCGCTCATGATGTGAGGACGCCCGCGGTCGGCGCGGTGCGCGTCGTGCGGTCGCCGATCGCCCCGCAGGAGCCGGTACAAGGTCGCCCGCGAGACGGCGTAGAGCCGGCAGGTGGAGGCCATGGCCTCTTTACGATCCGGATGGCGGGGCGGCAGCGCCGCCAAGCGCCGGCGAAGGGTCGCGAGCGCCTCGGCCGGAACGGGCGCTCGCGAGGCGATCATGCGGCTTGCAACTCCTTGTGGGACGGCGCCGTGGCGAGCCTCGCACGGGTCCTCTCGGTGATGAGCTCGTGCTCGAACTCGGCGAAGGCGGCGAAGAGGCCGAAGGCGAGCCGGCCGTTGGCCGTGGTGGTGTCGATCTGCGCGCCCGCCCCGGCGAGCACCTTCAGGCCGATCCCGCGCGAGCGCAGATGCTCCGCGAGGGTGACCAGATGCCGGATATCGCGGCCGAGCCGGTCGAGCCTCCAGACCACGAGCGTGTCGCCCGGCTGGAGCGCCTTGATGCAGGCGGCGAGGCCTGGGCGAGCATCATGGTGCCCGGGAGATAACGTCCTCGTAGGTGCGCTTCTGCTCCACACCAGCTGCCACAAGCGCGTCGCGCTGCCCGTCCAGCGTCTCCGACCCGTCATCCTTATAGACGCGGACGTAGCCGATGAGCATGGGCGGGGTTCATTCGCCAGGAAAAATGAATTTAACCCTTCATTCTTGCTTTGGTGTCTGCAATGGCTTTCCCCGGTCGTTTTGCTGATGACCGCCCGCGCGAACGTCTCACCTATCGTGCGTCAGCAACCAGCCGTCTCGCGTTCGTCTCAACTAGTGCGAGCACGATCTCAAACATCGTGCGCCCGCGCAGCCCTACAGTCTCAGCGAGCGTGCGCCGGATCGGGCCCTCCATCTCGCGCCGACCCATCATCATCGCGCGCCGCTACAATTAGGGTGGTCACAAGAACCGAAAGCTTATCGCGCACTCGCTTCAAACTCAGGGCGATGCCGAAGATCGGCTGGAAGTCGGTTGTCCTCGGACTTCTTGTGGCTTTCTTCGGCTACACAGGCGCCTACCTTATGGGGCACGACGTCAAGGCCTATGAGCGATGGGGGTATCCGCCATGGGCGCATGGGGTGGCCGGGGTGCTGTTCCTGCTCGTGGCCATCCTTCTGTCTTTCCGCCAACCTCGCAGGCTCGGCGCGTTAGCAGGATGCTGCGTGCTTGCTCCGGCCACGGCGACCTGCTCGCTCCACGGATACATTACAGACGTGGGCGAAGGCGTCATCCTCATCGTCCTGGTCGTGTCGGTCGCCGGGAGGGCGCGATCCCGAGCGGCGGCTTAGCGTTCAACCTTCACCCACGCCGTCCACTCCCATACCCCGGCCGGCCACCGTGCCGACTAGGTAGGCCACACCCTCCACGAGCAGGACGCCGCCACGGACCAGCCCGCCACGGCTTTGCCCATCAGCCAGCCGATGAACGCCGCCCGGAACATGACCTAACGCCTCCCTTGGTAGGGGGCACCTCAAGGTACTGTGACACGGACGGCGCTAAGTCGGACAGAGCATGAACACGGCTCAAGCGGCGGCGTGGAGGCGCTCGCTGAGGCGTAACGGCAGAAAGGTCCCAGCCGCGGTGCTCGGCTCGCTCCAGAGATAGTCGCCCGTCAGGCTGATATGGCTCCAGCCGAGCGGAGCTACGTGGGCGAGGAGTTCGTCGGGCGCGGCTTGGCCAGCGGCCCGGAGGTGATCGACTGCCCGACCCATGTAGAGCGTACTTCAGTAGATGATGGCGGCGGTGACCAAGTTCAGCACTGAGGCGCGGAACTCCTGGCTTTCGACCGTTCGATCGGTCAGGCGGCCGGAGCGGAAGAGGGCGGGATCAGGCGCGCTGGCGGCCATGGCGCTGGCCGTGATCGGGCCGATGCCGGGGATGGTGGCGAGCCGGCGGCTAGTCTCGTCTGCCCGGTGCCAGGTCAGGATCCGACGCTCCAAACTCTCGATCTCAGCCCCGAGCGCCTCCAGCTGACCGGCCAAGCCGCGGAGCGCCGCGTGCGCCAGCTCCGGGAGTGCACCCTGCTCCAGGTGCAAGGCTCGCAGCGCCGCCTGCACGCCGGCGCTTCCCAGTGGCGTCACGATCCCGAACTCGCCCAGCTGGCCGCGGAAAGCGTTGATGAGCATGGTCCTCTGGCGAACCAGCAAGTTTTTGGTCTTATGCAGCATGAGCACGGCCTGCTGCGCCTTCGTCTTCACGGCGACGAAGCGCATCGTCGGCCGGGTCACGGCTTCGGCGATCGCCTCAGCGTCCGTATCCGTCTTGCCCTGCTTCACATAGGCCTTCACGTACGCTGGCGGCATCAACCGCACCTCGTGGCTCAACGCCGTCAGCTCCATCGCCCAGTAATGGGCGGAGGCGCAGGCCTCGATCCCGACCAAACAGCTCGGCAGTGCCTCGAAGAAGCTGAGGACATGAGCTCGTCGAAGCTGCTTGCGGAAGGCGACAGCTCCCTTCGACCTCACCCCGTGCACCTGGAACAGGTTCTTCGCCAGGTCGAGCCCGACGATCGCAACCTCTTCCATCTCCCCGTTCCCTAGACGTGACTTCCCTCGACGCCCTGCCTACCGAAGCCCGTTCAGGTGGAGGTTGTCCATACCATCACGTCACGATCCATCCCGCACTGCTCCAGCAGTTGATCCGGCCTATGTAGAATGATAATGGCAACGCCATCAGCTGCTGCTGCAAACGAAATTGTAGGAAAAATCAATGCGGTGGGTAATGCGATCAAAAATCCATAACGCGACCGTAACAGAGGCCGACCTCCAATATATCGGGTCCATCACCATCGACGAAGATTTGGTGGAACAAGTGGGGATGTGGATCGGGGAACGCGTGATGGTGGTGTCAAACACCTCGGGAGCTCGACTCGAGACCTATATTATAGCCGGACCAAGAGGTAAGGGCGGCATATGTGTAAACGGCGCAGCGGCACACCTAATTGGTAGAGGTGAGCAGATTATAGTGATGGGATTTGAACTTACTAACGCCCCATTCGAACCAAAGGTAGCTTTGGTTGATCACGACAATAAGATATTGCGCTGGCTAGGTGAGGAAGCCTCCACCTCATTGTTAATGTAAACGGGTGGCGGCGGAGCCAGATGCCTTGATCAAGGTCCTCCGGGCAAATGCACCTGGAGCTGTTCGGATCGGGCTGGAGACGGGCTTGACATCACCCTGGCTCTACCACGCTATGAAAGCTAGACGACCTCCTTCCCTGGACCTGGAAGGCCGAGCAAGAGGCCCGGCCTCACGCCGCCTGAACGCCCCGGCCGAACAGAGACCTGCATGCCGCGGTACTCACCGGATGCGTACGTTGTCCCTGGCGCATGCTGCCCGACAGCTTTCCACCACCCTCCATCGTCTACCGCTGGTTTGTGCGCCTGCGCGACGAGGGTGCCTGGGCCCGAGTAAACCATCACCTGGAGGCGCTCGACCACATCGTACGCCGCCTTGAGCACGGCGAGATCAGCGCGCTCGAGGCCATCGACGTCCTTCTCTCCGAGGAGCTGACGCTGCGCGAGAACAGCCGCATCAAGACGGCGCTGCGCATGGGTCGCCTAGCGACGATCAAGACGCTCTCCGGCTTCGACTTCTCCTTCCAGCCCTCGCTGGACCGCGACCGCATCCACACGCTCGCCCAGCTCGGCTTCATCGCCCGCTCCGAGGTGGTCCACTTCCTCGGCCCGCCCGGGACCGGCAAGAGCCACCTGGCGACCGCGCTCGGCGTGGAGGCGGTCAAGGCCGGGCGCAGCGTCTACTTCTGCACCATGGCCGACCTCCTGGCCCAGCTCGCCCGGGCCGAGTGCGAATTCCGACGAAGCCGGCCAGGTAATCCGATCTGAAGCCGGCCATGCGTTCCGAGAGGAAGCCGGCCGTCGTTCCGATTTCAAGCCGGCCACCCTTCCGATTTGAAGGCGGCCAGGCGGGCGAGGTCTCCTGGGTCGTGGTGATGTTTCCTGGGTCGGCGCCCGCGGGTCAAGCGGCGGCGGCTTTGGCCTGGGCGGGGCGGCGCTTGCGGAGGCTCTCGCCCTTGAGCTCGATGCGGTGGGCGTTGTGCACCAAACGGTCGAGCACGGCGTCGGCGATGGTGGGATTTCCAATGATCTCATACCAGCGATCTACAGGGACTTGGCTGGTCACCAGGGTGGAGCGGCGCTCGTAGCGGTCCTCCAGGATCTCGAGCAGGTCGCGTCGCTGGTCGTCCTGCAGCGTCTCCGGGCCCCAGTCGTCGATGATGAGGAGCTCCACCCGGGCCAGCGCCTGGAGCATGCGGGCATAGCGCCGCTCTCCTCGCGCCACCGCCAGCTCGGCGAAGAGGCGCGGGGCACGATGGTAGGCGACCGAGAGGTCTTCCCGGCAGGCCTTCTGCCCGAGCGCGCAGGCCAGCCAGCTCTTGCCGACGCCCGCGGGGCCGGTGAGGAGCAGGCCCTGGCGGTCGCGGACCCACTCGCAGGTGGCGAGCTTGAGGAAGAGGTTGCGGTCCAGCCCTCGGGCGGCGCGGTAGTCCACATCCTCCACGCTGGCGGCGTGGCGAAGGCGGGCGGCGCGGGCGCGGGTCTCGAAGCGCTTCTGGCGGCGTACGACGGCTTCGCGTTCCAAGAGCAGCGCCAGCCAGTCGCCGTGCTCCAGGCTGCGGGTCTCGGGCTGGGCGGCGAGATCGTCGAAGGCTTTGGCCATGCCGTGCAGGCCGAGCTCGACCAGGCGGTCGCGGGTGGGATGGGTCAGCATCTCGTCTTTCTCAGTGGAAGTAGGTGGGGCCGCGCACGTTGGCGTGGTCGATGACGGCGCCAGGTTCTGTGGAGTCGCGGCGCAGGGCTGAGCGGTTGGCGAGCACCGCGGAGACGGCCTTGTAGGTCAGCGCGCCGATCTCCAGCGCCCGGGCCGACACGGCTTCGGCGTCGGCGCGCTCCAGTCCGCGGAACAGCCGCAGGATGCCCAGGCAGGTCCGGAAGCCCTGTTCGGGATGAGGCCGGTGGACCAGGATCGCCTCCACCAGCCCCTCAGTGTTGGGCCCGAGCCCGGCCGCCCAGTGGCGGAAGCGCTCGGGCGTCCATTCGGCGTAACGCCGGTGGGAGGACGGCATGTGGTCGGGATCGGTGCTGTGGCGGCGGCCGGCGTAACGCCGCGGGTGGGCGGCGACGCGCTTGCCCTTGTGGAAAATCTCCACCGTGCGGCTGGTGGCGCGCAGGTCCACCTGCTCGTGGATCAGGCCATAGGGCAGCGAGTAGAAGAAGCGCTCGTACTCGACGTGGTAGTCGGCGCCGGCGCGGACCAGCTTCCACTCCGCATACTCATAGTCCTGCGGAGGCGGCGGCGCGAGCGCTGCCCGCTCGACGGTCTCGAACAGCTCGCGCCGGGTGACGCCCAGCCGACGGATGCGGTGGCCGTTGATGCGCTCCAGCGCCTCGGCGATCGCCGCATTGGCCTCGGCCAGGGAGAAGAACCTGCGGTGGCGCAGGCGCCCCAGGATACAGGTCTGGGCGAAGCGGACGCCGTTCTCCACCTTGGCCTTGTCGCTAGGCCGGCGTGGGCGCGCCGGCAGGACGCCCACACCATAGTGCACCGCCATCATGCCGAAGCTGCGGTTGATCTCCGGATCGTAGAAGGAAGCCTTGTTCACCCCGCTCTTCAGGTTGTCCGGCACGATCAGCCGCGGCACGCCTTCGAAGAAGCGGAACATGCGCACGTGCGCGCCGATCCAGTCCGGCAGGGTCTGGGTCCAGCTCGCCTCAGCGTAGGTGTAGCCGGAGGCCCCGAGCACGCCGACGAAGATCTCCGCCTCGCGGGCCTCTCCCGTGTGCGGGTCGTAGATCGCCAGCTTCTTGCCGGAGTAGTCCACGAAGACCTTGTCACCGGCCACGTGCTCCTGGCGCATGGTCGGCGTCAGCCGCCGCTCGAAGCCCCGGAACAGGTCGCAGAAGCGGCTGTAGCCATAGCCGCCAGGCTCAACCGCCCGGTACTCCTCCCAGAGCAGCATCAGGGTGACGCCCGGCCGCTTCATCTCCATCGCGAGCCGAGCCCAGTCGGGCTCGGGCAGGCGCCGCACGCCGGCTCGGCCGCCGCCGTGCGCAAACAGCTTCTTCTCCAGCACGTCGTCGGTCAGCTCCGCCGGCAACGGCCAGCTCAGCCCCGCCGCTTCGGCGCGCTTGAGCGCGTCCTGCACCGTGCTCTTCGCCACGCCAGTGAACCGTCCGATCTCGCGGCTGCTCGTTCCATCCCTGGCCAGGCGCAGCATCTGCCGCAGCTGTCTCATGGTCAGCGTCCTCTTCGCCGGCATGCCGTCCTCCCGTCGCCATCGACGGGACCCTGCATGCCAAAGGTGCTGACCCAGGGCCCTCTCGGGCCCGCCTGTGGCCGGTCGATGATCGGAACGGTGGCCGGCTTCAGCCCGGAATGGTGGCCGGCTTCAAATCGGAACGGTGGCCGGCATCAGGTCGGTAGACCCGGACGGCTTCCGTCGGAATCCGCAGGCCGAGCGCGAGGGACGGCTGCAGGAGCGCATCCGCTTCTTCTGCCGCCCGACGCTCCTGATCGTGGACGAGATCGGCTACCTGCCGGTCGTGCCCGGCGGGGGCAACCTCTTCTTCCAGCTCGTCAACGCCCGTTACGAGCGCGGCGCCATGATCCTCACTTCCAACCGTGGCTTCGCCGAGTGGGGCGAGGTGTTCGGCGATCCCGTCGTCGCCACCGCGCTCCTGGACCGGCTGCTCCACCACGCCGTCGTCGTCCAGATCGAAGGCTCCAGCTACCGCCTGCGCCAGCACGCCGAGCTCATGCCCGAGCACGTGCGTTCCAAGGCAATCATCGCCGCCCCCCTGCAGCCTCCCCCTCGCCGGCGCGGCCGACCGCCGAAAAACGGCTACGCCGCCCAGGTGGCCTGACCGACGGAACTGGGGAATTTTACTCCGGCGCTTGGAGTGCGCCCCTCGGGGTGGACAATGTCAGGCGGCGGATTTGACCTGCTGTCG
>CAXUCS010000034.1:0-13099 GCA_964249365.1 uncultured Caulobacteraceae bacterium
ATGCTGGCGTAGCCCGGCGTCAGGCCGACGATGCCCGTGCTGATCGCCATCAGGATCACGGTGAGCGCCAGGGCCGGCCGTCGTCCGGCCCGGTCCGCATAGGCTCCGAGCACCAGCCCGCCGAGGGGACGCATGACGTAGCCGACGCCGAAACTGCCTACTGCGAAGAGCAGCGAACTGGCCGCATCGCGCCCGGGGAAGAAGGCGTGACCCAGCGCCAGGGCGAAGAGGCCGTAGATGGTGATGTCGTAGCCCTCGACGGCGACGGCGAAGACGGCGAGCGCGATGGCGCGCGGTCCGCCGATCGGGCCGGCGCGCGGCTGGGTCGTCGTGTTCATGGACAGGGGCGGCGACGCCACGCCGTGCGGCAGCTCAAGCTATCCGCCGGCTAATGGCGTTGAAGAAGGCGATCCGGCCGTTCGCCGTACCGATCGAGGCCATGGTGTCCTCCAGCGTGTCGACGCCGTCGACCTTCGCCCTGGCTCGGTAGTGGCCGAAGATCTTGTCCTGCGAGGTGAAGGTCTCGTCGAGGGGGAGCTCGATCTCCACTGATTGGGTCGCGCCCTTGATCCGCTGGAAGTGCGCGGTCAATTCCTCGAGTCCCCGCGCCCGGACGTCGCCGTTGACGATCAGGACAACGTCTTCCGTGAAGTGCTCGGCGAAGGCCTCCTCGGTGAAGGTGCCCTGGCGGTAGGCCTCGTTCCACCAGCGGAACATCCGCGTCAGCGCATTGCCCTCGGCCGCGTTCACCTTGGCGACCAGGGCGGCGCAGTGGATGCAGCCGAGGTAGTCGGGCTCGTCGGCGATCCTGATCGGCCACTTGAGGACGTTCATCGCCAGGACAGCCCGTCGTAGCGGATCCCGTCCTTCATCACGAGGTGGAGTTTCGACCAGGCCCAGCGCTCCGTCAGCGGGTCGGCCTTCAGCGAGATGATGTCGGCGAACTTGCCGGGCTCGAGCACGCCGAGCTTGTCGGCGTAGCCAATGTTCTCCGCGGCGACGGCCGTGGCGGCCCGGATGCCGTCCATGGGCGTGAAACCGCCCTCGATCAGGTACTCCACCGCGTTGCCGACCGCGCCATAGTAGATCGTGTCGAGCCCCACCGACACCTTCACCCCGGCCTTGAAGGCCGCAAGCGCCTGGCCCTGCTGCGTCCGGTTGGACGGGAAGAAGTCGCGCCCCGAGCGGTTCGCCTCGCCGTCCTCGTAGGGGCGGTCCTCGGTCTCGATCTCCGGGTGGTCGCGCCGGAAGTCGAAGTACTGCTTGCGCCCATACTCGATCCAGTCGGCGGGGCCGGTCGCGACGTTGTCCAGGTAGTCCCAGGTGGAGTCGTCGGGGCGGAAGCCGACGTAGACGAGCGGCGTCAGGCTGACGCCCACCTTATGAGCGACGAGCATGTCGATGATCTCGGGCGTCATCGGGCGCGCATGCTCGATGTTGTCCACGCCTGCGCGGATGGCGGCCTTCATGGAGGACCCCCAGCGGCCGGTGCAGTGCACGGTGACCTTCAGCCCCCAGCGGTGGGCCTCGTCCACGATCGCCTCCAGTTCGGCGTCGGAGTAGATGGTGCTCTCCGGGGCGCCGTCGATCAGCAGGATCTTGATCCATTGGGCGCCGCGGTAGAAGTCCTGGCGCACGCGAGCGCGGACCTGGTCGCACCCGTCCGTCCAGATCGCTGGGGCGCCGTGGCCGCCGGTGGGCGTCAGGCCCGTGCCGCCGTCGATGATGCGCGGCCCGGGCACGATGCCGTCAGCGATCCCGACCTTCATGTAGGCGTCCACCGGGTTGTCGGGCGTGCCTTCCGACACCATCCGCATGGTGGTGACCCCGCAGAGGAGCGAGGCGCGGGCGTTGCGCACCATGTAGAGCATCATCTTGGCGCCCGGGGCCATCGCCTGGTCCAGGAGCCCGCTGACTCCGCTCGCCCCCTTGGCCCCGTAGCGAAGCGAGAGGTGGCCGTGGGTGTCGATCAGCCCTGGCAGGACCGTCTCGCCCGGCAGGTCGATGCGCTCGCAGCCGTCCGGGACCGGCGTGGAGGCCGCCGGGCCGACCGCCTCGATGCGCTTGCCCCGGACCACGACGACGCCGTCCGCGATCGGCTCGCGCCCCGTGCCGTCGATGATGGTCGCCCCTGTGATGGCGGTGGGGCGTAGCCCCGGGTCTGAACCCAAAAGAACTCTCCTTTAAACCTTGCGGCGTACCGAGGCGCTCACCTGCGCCAGCATTGCGCATCGACCGGCGGCTTCGAATAATCCACGTCTTTCTCCACCAGCGTCAGGTCAAGGATCCTGCCTGCCTTAAGGACGGCGTGGCCCGCGGCCAGTTCGCAGCCGACCTTGCCGTTCAGGCGGCTGTTGATGACGTGGTAGGTGTAAAGCTTGTCGCCGGAGCGGAACTCAGTCTTGAACGGCAGCGCGATCTCCACCGCCACGCCGGTGGCCTGGATGCGCTGGAAGTGCTGCGCCAGGTCCGGCAGGCCATGCGCCACGAGGCGGCCGTTGACGATCAGCGAGGCCTGCGGATCGAAGTACCGGCCGAACGCCTCGGCGGTGAAGGCCCCTGGCGTCCCGATGGCGCCGTTCCACCATGCGAACATGCGGGTCAGCGGGTCGAGCGCCGCGGCCCCCGCGCAGGCTGGCGCAGCTGCCGCAAGCAAGGCCGAGACGAGCGCGAAGGCCGTTCCTCGCTGGGCTTCGCTTCGTCGCTCGCGCACGGCCATCCTGCCCCGCCCGATCAATACTTGTACCGGAGGCTGAAACCGATCCGCTGGTAGGACGGCACCACCTGCACGCCGCTGTAGAACGCCTTCTCGAAGGAGTTGGTAAAGTACTTCGCATCCAGCAGGTTCTCGACGTAGAAGATGCCGGATACGTGACCCTTCTCGAGCCCGAACCGGAGGTCGACGTTGCTGAAGCTGGGGGCGATGAAGGGATAGTACTGGTACTTCAGGGCGAAGAGGTTGGAGTAGGTCTGGCCGCGGTAGTTCCAGTCGATCAGGCCGAAGCCCTGCATGCCGAACAGGTCGTGGCGGTACTCGCCCGAGACGCCCGCCGTGATCTTGGGCGCATCCAGGAGCGGCAGGCGGCTGGCGTCGATGGTCGTGCCGTCCACCAAGGCGTCGTTGTAGTGGAGGAAGACGGCGCGGTCGTAGCTCACGTGGCCGCTGAGCGTGATGTGGCGGTCCACCCGCAGGTCCGCGCTGCCGTCGACCCCATAGCTCTGGGCGCTCGCCGCATTGTTCACGCCCTCGATCGACTCGATGGTGTTCCCCGGCGCCTCGTATTCGAAGTTCACGGCCTCCTGGATGTTCTTCCAGCGCTCGTAGAAGGCGGCCAGGTCATAGCGCAGCCGGTGGTCGAACAGCTCGTTCTTCAGCCCGACTTCGTAGTTCCACAAGGTCTCCGACTTGTAGTTGCTGGTCAGGAGCGTCTGGGCGGACTGCACGCCGCCGGGCTTGTACCCCTTGGAGACGGTGGCGTAGAGTTCGAGGTCCTTGCGAGGCTTGAACTTCAGCGTGCCGGCCGGCGAGACGTCGTTGAAGTGCGACGACAGGTGAGGCTCGTCGTTGGTGATCGTGGTGGCGTTGGAGACGTCCAGGAAGGTGCCGGACACGGTCTCGTGCGTGTAGCGGCCGCCCAGGATGAAGTCGAACAGAGCGCCCAGGTGGTAGACGCCCTGGGCGAACACGCTCTCGTAGGTGTCGTGCTGCTTGTCGAAGGTGCCCGTGATGTCGGTGCCGGGCGTATTGTCGAACTGGAACGGCGTCAGGTAGGCTTGCGTACCGTAGGTAGTGTTCTGGGTTGTCTTGCCGAGGTCCTGGCCGACGTTCACGCCGATGGTGTAGTCGAAGGCTCCCTTGGTCGTGGACGCCAGGCGCGCCTCGATGCTGGAGGTCTGGCGCCGCAGGACGTCGTTCTCGTTGAAGAAGTCGAAGCTGCCGCCGTCGACGTCGCCCTTGTTGAAGACCTCCGACTCGCCGTAGCCGCCGACGACCGTCAGCGCCGCCTTGTCAAAGCTGTAGACCGCGCGGCTGGTGGCAAAATAGTAGTTCGATCCGACCTTCTGGGGCGTGTTGAAGTTGGTCCGATCGTCATTGCCGGGGAAGAGGCCGACCCCGTCGGGATCGGCTAGGCACGTCGGATGCTTGGCGATCCCCGGCGGCACGGCGCATTCGTAGTAGACCTCTGCCCAGGTCGAGGTCAGGACGCCGGTCGGCACCCCGTCGCGCATGCCCTGGCGCTCATGCGAATAGTCCAGCGTCGCATCCCAGACGAGCCGGCTGACCGGCGTGAAGCGGGCCGCTATACGCCCGTTATAGTAGTTGTACTCGTTGCCTCCGCCCACCGGGTCGATGTTCCTGATGTTGCCGTCGGAGGTTTCGCTCTGGCCCGAGACACGGAGGTCGAAGAGGCCGGGAGCCACGGGGATGTTGATCGCCGCATCGGCCTTAAGCGTGTTGAAGCTGGAGTAGTCGACGCCGATGTCGCCGTCCGGTTTGTCCGTCGGGGGCTGGGTGTAGATGTTGATCGCGCCCGCCTCGGCGTTGCGGCCGAAGTAGGTGGGCTGGGGTCCGCGCAGCACCTCGATGCGGCTGAGGTCGGCGATCTCCGGATTGGTCGTGATGGTCGCGACGTTGAAGTCGTCCACGTAGAAGGCGAACGAGGACGGGCGGATGTCGCTGTAGGGGTTGAGGTCGTTGCTGACGCCGCGGATGGCGATGTCCACCCGGTCGCGCGAGCCGTTGTTGACGAAGCTGACGTCGGGCGTCCGGCCCAGGTAGCCCGCGATCCCCTCGATGCGGTCGCGCTGGATCTGGTCCGCGGTGAAGGCGGTGACGCTGATCGGCACGGTCTGCAGGGTCTCGGCCCGCCGCTGGGCGGTGACGACGACTTCGGCGACGCCACCCTGGGGCGGATCGGGGGCGGCCTGGCCGCCGGCCGCCACCGTGGACTCCACCATCGCAGGCGCGCCGGGCGCCGGGGAGCTTCCGGCCGGAGCGGCCTGGGGCGAGGTCTGCGCGCCGGCCGCGGTCGCCATCAGGAAAGCGGCTGCGCCGGCGAAATAGACGGCCTGCTTGTTCGCCCTGAGACTTCGCTGTGCAAGCACAGGCCGGCCCGCTTCCGGCATGTCGACTTGTAGAGCCCGCTCCATCTCAACCCCCGTTGTTCGAAACCGACGACCGCCCTGCGTCCCCCAAGGCCGTCGTCGGAAGGCCGTCGCGTCCCAACGAGCGCCGCCACCCCGGCGCTGACGGATAACACAAATCCGATCTTTGATCACGGATGTGATCCGCGCAGCCTCGTGCTACGCCGTCAAAGGAGAAGAACGGCGCCGGGCGCGATCCAGCCGGACGGTGGCGAGTTGCTCAAGAAAAGTGCGGCGGAGCTTACGGGCGGTGCACCTTCGGGGCGGCGCTCGCCGGGTCGGATGCTATCCCGCTGCGCTGCGACGACGCCAGAGCCCCTCGTCCGCCATGACGATCTCGAAGGAGCGGCCGATGTCGGCTTCGAGCGCGGACCGGGCGGCGGCGGCGTCGCGCAGGGCAAGCGCCTCGACCAGCGCCGCGTGGAAGTTGGTGCCCCGGCCGTCGCGTCCGTCGAACCGGTCCGACGCCGCCCTGAGATACGGGCCGAATTGCAGCCACAGGCTTTCGATGATCGATAGCAGCACCGTGGATCGCGACTGTTTGTATATGGTGAAGTGAAACGCTCGGTTCTTCTCGGCGCTGGCCTCGGCGACGTGCTCCTCGTCAGTCTCGCTCTGGGCCTCGATCAGCTGATTTAAGGTTTCCAGCGCAGCCTCGCTGATGTTCTCGGCGGCGCGCGAGACGGCCAAGCCTTCGATCGCGAAGCGCGCCTCCTTCAATTCTTGCAGGCTGTCGCGGGACAGGGATGGAACGCGCACGGTGCGGTTGGGGAGCGCTTCCAGCGCCCTTTCCGCGATCAGGCGGTTGAGGGCTTCGCGGACCGGCATGGCGCTGGTGCCGAAGGCCTCCGCCAGTTCGGCCAGCTTCAGCTTCTGGCCCGGCGCGAAGCCGCCCTGCATCAGCTTTTCCCGGAGCGCGGCGTAGACGCGCGCCTGGACGGTCTCGCGCTGGACGCGGGCAAGGCCTAGTTCCATCGTCGTGCTCGCGTTCGGACCTCAAGAAGCGTCTTGTATCCGGCGCTGTTCAACCGCCACAAGATGCAATCCTGGATCGACGCCCGGGCACACTCAGCTTTTGTTAAGCTCGTACTTCATGATGCGGCCATGCCGGCCTTTGCGGTCGCGCTCCAGGCCATAGACGTCGCCGACCGGCCCCGCGGCGTCGCACGTGGCGGCCGTGAGCGCGGTCAGATCCTCCTCGTCCAGGCTGAGCGAGCCGATCCGCTGGTGCGACGGCAGGTGGCCCGTGCTGGTCGCGCCCACGATGGCGGCGGCGACCTGCGGC
Organism: uncultured Caulobacteraceae bacterium; assembly: GCA_964249365.1. Lineage (GTDB taxonomy): Bacteria > Pseudomonadota > Alphaproteobacteria > Caulobacterales > Caulobacteraceae > CAHJWH01. The sequence goes on from CAXUCS010000034.1 coordinate 6,431, forward strand.
CGGTCCAGGATCGCGCGCGAGGCGACGGTGGCGATATCGCAGCCGTGCTTCGCCGCAATGCCGCGCAAGGTCTGCAGCAGCGCCTGGAAGGCGTCCCAGCCGCCGAAGTCGTCGATGATCAGCTTGTACTTGACGAGCGAGCGGTTGGTGAGCGGGTCCAGAGGCTCGGCCGCGCCCAGCCAGCGCTCGGAAAGGAACCCTCCCGCCACCGTCCCGTAGCAGAGGAGCGCGATGTCGTTGCGCTGGCAGAACGCCGCCATGGCGTGCTCGGGCCGCCGGTCCAGGAGCGAGTACTGCAGCTGGTTGGTGGCGAAGCGGACGCCCGCCTCCAGCATGGACTGGAGCCCCGCCACGTCGAAGTTGGTGACGCCGAGCCGTCCGATCTTGCCCGCTGCGCGCTGGCGGTCCAGCTCCAGGGCCGCCTCGACGTGGCGCGGAACCGCGTAGTCCCACCAGTGGAACTGGACGAGGTCGATCCGCTCGACGCCGAGGCGCGCCAGGGACCGGTCGATGATCGTTTCGACGTAGCGCCGGTCCACCCGGGGCAGGTCGGCAAGGTCGGGGACGAACTTCGTGTGAACCTGGACGCCGGGCGCGAGGCTGGGGAAGGCGCGGCGGAAATCGCCGATCATCTGCTCGACGCCGGTGTAGATGTCGGCGCAGTCGAAGCTCGTGATCCCGGCCTCGACGAAGGCGGCCATGTCCCTGATCGCCTGGTCGCGATCGATGGAGCCATGGTCGCCCGCGAGGTGCCAGCCGCCCTTGATCACCCGGGACAGTCCGTATCCGTCGCTCAGGACGTAGCGCGGGATCATCGCGGGGCGCCCTTGGAGAGGGCGACCGCAGTCACCTCAGCGCGATTGAAGCGGCGCACCCCGGTTCGCGTGATGCGGAAGCGCGTGGGGCAGTTCGGGTCCGGGCAGGCGACCTCCGCGTCCGTCGCCATCCAGTCGTTCGGAGCCAGCCGGCGCTGCTTGGCCGGCAGCAGGGGCAGGAGCGCGGCCAGCGAGTAGATCGAGAAGCCTTGCCCCGGTGGAAGCTTCAGCATCTCTCCATGGAGCTCGAAGTGGTCCCCCGGCTGCGCGCCGCAGTAGACCGGCTGTCCCGGCGGTGCGACCACCTCCACCCGCAGGTCGTAGAGTTCGAACGTCTCGCCGTCCGCCCCCGCTTCATCCGCCATCCCCATGATCCCGGTCACCGCAGCCTTGAGATTGGGTCGTCGGTCGTGCGCGTCAGACTACCGGCCGCGTGACCGTCCGTGCGCTACGGACGGCCGACGAGCGCTTGCGGCGAAGACCCGGCTCCCACCTGTACCCGGACCTCGCTGGCCCGCTTCACTGATCTTTGATCAAGGGCAGCGTTCGGCAGGTCTGTCAATGAGGACGGCTGCAAGCGTCAGCCCAGACAATCCGAAAGTGCAAAGGCGCGAGGCAAACCGCAGGGACGCCGCCCTGAGGCGTCGACGGCCCAAGCCGCTCAGATCGGGATGGCGAGCGCGGTCTGGATGCGGGAGGTGTCGTAGACCACCCGCTTGCGCCTGAAGCGCCAGCGGCCTTCCATCTGGACCACGAGGTCGTGGTAGCGACCCGTCTGATAGACGGTGGAGCTGCCGAGCTGGCTGGTGTTGATGACGAGATAGCTCGACTGCATCTCCACCGCACCGTCCTCGGCGGCGTTGAAAGACAGCCCCGACAGAAAATGCCTGTAGACGACGGGCTCGAAGATGTTAGCGTTGCGGAGCGACACCACCCGGTCGCGCAGCATCTTCTTGCTGTCGCAGAAGATCACCGGCGCGACGAAGCCCTGGTCCACGTTCTCCTTCGAGATGATCTCGTAGAGGCAATCGTCCGTGAACATGTCCGGCCACGCCTCGAGCCGCTGGGTGTCGAGCGTCGAGATGTACTCGTCCTGGAGCGCCAGAAGCTCCAGCCGCAGTCCGGGGTCCGTCATCGGCTCACGCCGCCGGGACTGCGCTGTCGAAGCCCATCAGCCTCTGGTAGCCCGCCCAGAAGCTGCGGATCAGCTTCTCGGTGATCAGGGTGTCGCTCTGCTCGGGCGCGTCCCTGGCCATGTCGATCACCGAGACCGCGGCGCCGTCGCCGGCCACGCCCTGCTGCACCAGTTCGGTCGCCTCCGTGTCCTCCATGGAGATGTAGCCGGCCGGCCCGACCAGGTTGGCCTGCTTGATCCGGAGCCTGCGGAGGTCCGCGTCGTCGTCCTCGTAGCCGAAGAAGTGGAAGACGAGCTCGAAGCCGTCCGGGCCCTTGGGCAAGAGCTGGCGGGCGACCAGCGTGTTGTGGATCTGCTGGATGACGAGCTGGGGGAAGATCGGCTGGATATGGTTGGTGGCCAGCACCTCGTATTCCGGGACCAGCGCCAGGATGCTCTCGTCCTCCAGCGCGAAGCCGCTGTCGTAGGAGCGGATCTTCTGCGCGGTGTAGTCGCCGGCCGTCTCCGCCTGGTCCTCCTTCACCGTCATGATGATGCTGTGCAGGCCCAGACCTTCGTCGGTCACGCAGTGCGCCTTCATGCCGACCCGGAAGATGTTGAAGGTGGTGTGGAACAGGTGCAGCAGGCTGGCGTGATAGGGGTCTTTGACGTTCTCCAGGTAGAGCTTCCAGTTGGAATTGGAATACTGCCGGGTGCAGCCCAGGTACTCCACCGGCTTGTGGAAGATGCGGTCGATGTAGCCGCCCATGGCCGGACCGATGTAGTCTGCCAGCGGCTCGACCGTCTCGCTGAAGGTGGCGAACACCAGGCCGGCGTAGCTGTCGACGCGAAGCTTGCGCAGTCCGTGGGCGGCGCGGTCGAAGTCGGCCGGCATGCCGACCTGCCCCTTGGCCCCGCGCAGGAACGGCACGCCGAAGAGGTTGCCCTCCAGGTCGTATCGCCACTGGTGGTAGACGCAGCTGTGGGAGGAGGCGTTGCCCCGCAGCTCGCGGCAGACCATGGCCCCACGGTGGGCGCAGCGGTTCACCCAGGCGGCGAGCCCGCCGCCCTCCGTGCGGGTCACCACCACCGGCGTGTCGCCGATGAAGGTGCTCTTGAAGTCGCCGGGGGCCTTGATCTCGGCCTCCAGCCCGAGGAAGCTCCAGGTCGGCCCGCGGAAGATGCGCGCCTGCTCCTGCGCGTAGATCTCCGGCGAGTGGAAGACGGCGTAGGGCACGCGCGAGCCGTCGGCCCGCGGGAACAGGGCAGGGGAGGGCCTGGCGGCGGCGCCTTCGCCCGGGACGTTCGACTGCAGCGTCATCGGCATGGCTCCGCGGGCTGGAGTGGGGGCTGTCGTCGGCTCACGTGACCCTTGCCCGCTCCCTGTAGGCGTCCTGGTCCCAGGCGCGGGTCGCCATCACGCCCGCGAGGACCTGGGCGGCCGCCCAGACGTCGGCGAAGCGGGTGTAGAGCGGGGTGAAGCCGAAGCGGAGGAGGTCGGGCGCGCGGAAGTCGCCGACCACGCCCCGGTCGATCAGGGCCCTGCAGATCGGATAGGCCTGCGGGTGGGCGAAGGAGACGTGGCTCCCGCGCCCGGCCGCCGAACGGGGGCTGGCGAGCGTCAGGCCGGAGCCGGCGCACCCGGCCTCGACCTCCCGGATGAAAAGGTCGCCGAGCGCTGCGGCCTTGGCCGCGACCGCGTCCGGCTCGGCCTCCAGCATCAGGTCCACGCCGACCTCCAGCGCCGTCAGGCCGAGGATGGAGGGCGTGCCGCAGGTGAACTGGTCGATGGAGGCGCTCGGCGCGTAGTCGTCGCTGAAGTCGAACGGCCGGGCGTGCCCCATCCAGCCGGTCAGCGGGGAATGGAGCGCACCCTGGAGCCGGTCCGCGACGTAGAGGAAGGCCGGCGCCCCGGGGCCGCCGTTGAGGTATTTGTAGCCGCAGCCGACCGCCAGGTCGGCCCCGCACCCGTCGAGGTCGACCGCGACCGCGCCCACGCTGTGGCTCAGGTCCCAGAGCGCCAGCGCGCCCTTGGCGTGCGCGGCGGCCGTGATCGCCGCCATGTCCAGCCTTCGCCCGCTCTTGTAGTGGACGTGGGTGAGGAGGACGACGGCGGTGTCCTCGTCGATGGCGGCGGCGATCCCGTCCGCAGGCACGGTCCGAAGCCGGCTCTGCGGGAAGAGCCGGGCGACGCCCTCGGCGACATAGAGGTCGGTCGGGAAGTTGCCCGGCTCCGACAGGATGGTGCGGCGGCCCGCCTGGCGCTCCAGCGCGGCCGCCAGGAGCTTGAACAGGTTAACCGAGGTGGAGTCGGCGACCACGACCTCGCCCGCGCTTGCTCCGACGAGGCGCGCGATCTTGTCGCCCACCCGCCGGGACGCGCCGATCCAGTCGTGCACGTTCCAGCTGGCGATGAGGTCGGAGCCCCACTCCCGCTCCACCGCCGCCGCCAGGCGGCCCGGGGTGGCGGCCGGCAGGGCGCCCAGCGAGTTTCCGTCCAGGTAGATCATCCCGTTCGGCAGGCGGAAGCGGCTGCGGAAGCCGGCGAGGGGGTCGCTGGCGTCCGCGTCCCGCACGGCGGCGGGGGGCTCCGGCGTCAGCTTGGGCGACGGCGCGTTCACAGGACCTTCCTGACGTCCAGCAGCTCGGGGAAGAAGACCTGGTCCAGGAGCGAAGCGAGATAGGGGACGCCCTGGGTGCCGCCCGTCCCCCGCTTGAAGCCGATCACCCGCTCGATCGCCTTCAGGTGGCCGAAGCGCCAGAGCTGGAAGCGGTACTCGGTATCCACCAGCTTCTCGGCCAGCTCGTAGAGGTCCCAGTGGCGGTCCGGCTGGCGGTAGACCTCCGCCCAGGCCGCCTCCACGGCGGGCGAGGCCGCGTAGGGCAGGGCGAAGTCGCGGACGTAGGCGGGTTCGGGCAGGTCGAAGCCCCGCCGCGCCAGCAGCGCGATCGCCTCGTCATAGAGGCTCGGCCGCACCAGCTCGTCCCGCAGCAGCGCCTGCAGCTCGGGCGCGCCCCGGTGGACCTCGATCATGCCGGCGTTCTTATTGCCCATCATGAACTCCATCAGCCGGTACTGGTGCGACTGGAAGCCGGAGCTGGAGCCGAGCGCCGCGCGCATGCGCGAATAGTCGGTCGGCGTGATGGTCGCCAGCACGCCCCAGGACTGGATCAGCTGCTCCTGCACGCGCGACACCCGCGACATCATCTTGAACGCGGGCGGCAGGCAATCGGCGGCGATGGCGGCGCGGGCGGCCGCGAGCTCGTGCAGGCAGAGCTTGATCCAGAGCTCGGACGCCTGGTGGATGACGATGAACAGGAGCTCGTCATGGGCGTCCGACAGCGGCGCCTGGGCGTTCAGGAGCGCATCCAGGCGCAGGTAGCCCGAGTAGGTCAGGCTCCCGTCCTGCGACGGGGGCGAGGGGCGCGGCGCCGCTTCCATGCCCCGGAGCCTAGCCCGCTTCAGCGCGAACATTGTTCCTATTTGGTGGCGTTGCGTCCTTGTGGCAGAATGCTCGTTCCGCCGCTGCCCTGATCGGAGGAACAGACCTGGACCCAACCGACCACGCGATCCTCGCCGCCCTGGAGGCCGACGGCCGGCGGTCCTTCGCCAACCTGGCCGAGGCCGTGGGCCTCTCCAAGACGCCCTGCTGGACCCGGGTCCAGGCCCTGGAAGAAGCAGGGGTGATCCGGGGCTATGCCGCCGACGTGGACCCGCGGGCGCTCGGCCTCGGCGTGCTGGCGCTCGTGGAGGTGATGATCGACTTCTCCCGCCGGGCCGAGTTCGAGCAGGCCGTGCTGGAGAACCCCTCCATCATGGAATGCTACACCACAGCGGGCGAGGCCGACTACGTGATGAAGCTCGTCTGCCGCGACGTGGACGACCTCGACGATCTCCTGAGGTTCGGCATCTCGCTGATGCCGGGCCTGCAGCGCTCCACCACCATGATCTGCCTGAAGGCGGTGAAGCACCGCGGCTCGGCCGTCGCGGCCGCGAGACGGCACGTCGGCAAGGCGCGCTGACGGACCGCCGGAATAGTCAGACCCAAACCCGCTTCGATGATCTGTGATCATCGTCCATTGACGTATGAGCAACCGTGCGGCTTGCTGAAGGTCGACATGCCTGACCGTCGTCAATCCTGGCCCGTTCGGCGGCTGTCGCGGCGCTGGCGACCATGGGCTTCTCCGACACCGATCCGGCGACGGCGACTGAGGGCGATGCGGCGCTCGACGCGGCGCTCCAGGCGCGGGCCGAGGCCATGCTCCGGGCCTCGCCGGAGATGGCCACGCGCCTCGGACTGGATGTCGGGCCGCAGGCCGGCCTGCGCAGCCGGCTCGACGACCGCTCCGCGGCGGCCCGAGAGGCGGCGCGCCACGAGGCCGTCGAGGCGCTGCAGCAGCTCCACGGCTTTGACCCCGCAAGGCTGAGCGCGGGCGGGCGTCGCAACCTGGAGGTCGCACGCTTCGCCTTGTCCACGCTCGCCGACGGCCTCGGGCGCTACGGCTCCATCGACCTGGACCTTCGGCCGAGCCCCTACGTGGTCAGCCAGATGAATGGGGCGTACTACTGGCTCCCGGACTTCATCGGCTCCAAGCCGCCGCTGAAGACGCGCGCGGACGTGGAGGCTTGGTATGCGCGGCTCCGCGCGCTGGCGGTCGCGGTGGACCAGGAGACGGCCCGGATCAGGGCCGACGCCGCTTTCGGCGTCGCGCCGCCGGGCTTCGTCATCGACCGGACCG
>CAXUCS010000035.1:0-12863 GCA_964249365.1 uncultured Caulobacteraceae bacterium
GTGGCGCGCAGGACGGGAACGTCGGCGTGGGATGAAGGGGAGGCAAACCTACGACTGTATTGTCGTCTCTTCGTCGGGCTCTCCGGCATGGGATGCGGGGGAGGGAAAGCCACGGCAGGCGACAAAACCACGGGTGAGTGCCCGGGCGCTTCAGTAGAGGCCGCTCTTTAAGTCGGCGGCCATCTGACGAACTTCGCATGCCTCAAAGTGGCTCTCTAGCCGACTCTTGAGGAGTCCTTTTCTTGGAGGTTTGACGCCCGCCGTAGCCAGATGTCCGCTCCACCCCAGCTCTTCCCTCTCAAGGACGGCTCATCGCCCCAAGAGCTGCCATCGTCGCCTTACGCAGAGGCTTTGGCTCAAAGCGACAAGACAGCGATCTTCCGAACGCGCCGTCAAGAGGCGACGCGCTCGGCGCTTGGCGCCGCCCTTTGTGCCAAAGGTTTCGATCCACGCCCCCCGTGAGGAGGCGACCAGGGCCCTGATCACGGCTGACGATCTCGACATGTGACGAGTTTCGATCCGCGCCCGTGAGGACCCGAGGCTCCAGCCGCCGACCTCTTGATGCATGTCGCGATCCGCGCCCCCGTGAGGAGGCGACGCGAGCGTCCGCACCACCCCGCGCTCCAGGCCGAGGTTTCGATCCGCGCCCCCGTGAGGAGGCGACCCCTTGCGGGCGCAGTAGACGACGGCCGCGTCGCGTTTCGATCCGCGCCCCCATGAGGAGCCGACGCCAGCGGGAGCGAGCACAGCGCTGATCGCCGCGTTTCGATCCGCGCCCCCGTGCGCGATCTGGTCTATGCCGGCGACCGCTCGCCAGACCTCCGGGAAATCCACGTCCACCCCCGCCTCGATGAGCGAGGTGGAGACCAGCCGCACGGGCGCCTCGTCCTTCAACCGCGCCCGGACCTCCTCCAGCACCGCCCGCCGGTGGACGGGGCACATCAGGGTGGTCAGGTGGCGGGCGCCGTCGGCCGTGCGTTCGTCCCCCTTCAGCCGGTCGAACAGCTCGCGGGCGTGGCGGCGGGTGTTGACGATGCACAGCATCCGGGGCGCCTCCGCGAAACGCTCGGCGATCTCGGCGTCCGTGGTCTTGCCCTCGCGCCGCTCCACCCTCACCCGCTGGACCGCCGGGTGCACGAACAGGGCTTCCGGGTCGGGCGCCAGCTCGCGGGAGCCGTCGATGTCGAAGCCCACCTTGCGCCGTGGCTGGTTGGGAGCGGGGTCCTCGTCCCGGAAGCCGTCGCAGGTGCGTAAAGCCGGCTGAGTGGCCGTGCAGAGCACCACGCTGGTTCGGTAATTCCGCGCCAGCTCGTCCAGCGCCGCCATGCAGGGCAGCAGAAGCCGCAGCGGCAGGGTCTGGGCCTCGTCCAGCACCACCACGGCGTTCGCGATGTTGTGCAGCTTGCGGCAAGACGAGGTGCGGCGCGCATAAAGGCTCTCGAAGAACTGAACCGCCGTGGTGACGACCACCGGCGCATCCCAGTTCTCGGACGCGAGCCGCAGGGCGTTCAGCGCGTCGCGCCCGTCCGAGTCTGCCGCTTCCGTTCTCTTCGGCGGAGTCCAGTCAAAGCCGGCGTGGTGCTCCAGCACCACGTCGTCCCGACCGAGCGCCGTCCGGTAGGTCCGGGCCGTCTGCTCGATGATGGAGGTGTAGGGGATGACGAAGATCACCCGATCGAGCTTGTGGATGCGGGCGTGCTCCAAGGCGAAGGCGAGCGAGGTCAGGGTCTTGCCGCCGCCGGTCGGCACCGTCAGCGTGAACAGGCCGGGGTCGAGCGCGGCCCGTCCGACCGCATGGTCCAGCACCTCGCGCCGCAGCCGGTTCAGCCCGCCGTCCCCTGTCACGCCGGCCATGTGGGCGGAGAAGGCGGGCTGAAGGCTGGTGAGGGAGACCGCCCGCTCCGGCTCACTGCCGGTCTCGGAGCGGCGGGTGGACAGGACGTCTGCGTCCACCAGGCAGGAGAACAGCATCCGGATGAGGAAGACCTCGCTGAAGCCCTTGTACGGACTTGCCCGGAGTGGGCGCGCCGGCTTCAGCGCCGCAACGGAAGGAAGCGGCCCGGCGTGGTCGCACCAGGTCGCGTAGTCGGGCAGCGCCTTGTCGTACACGCGTCGCTTCAGCTCGTCGGCGTCGGCCAGGCCCGCATGGTGACCGGCCACGACATAGGCCAGCCACCGCCCGAAGACGGGACCGTACAGGCCCGCCGCTTCCCGGGCGCCCGCCGTGGAGTGGTCCGGCCCCTTGCGGCCCCCGTCCCGCGGCTGGCCGAGGTAGGCCTGGAACTCGGCCGACGCCTTGCCGATGTCGTGCAGCCGGCCCGCCGCCTCCGCCAGGGCAGCCCATCCGAACTTGGCGGCGAACTCGGCCGCAAGCACGGCCACAGCCGTCAGGTGGCTTCGAAGCGGCTCCCAGTCGGAACGGTCCGGACGTGACGTCGAATGCGCAAACATATCCGCCCTCGGTTGAGATCAGCCGCCCTTGGACGAGGCTGCAGGCCTAGCTCTTGAATCCAACTCAGCGCTTATATCAAGGGTTTTCGTTCGACGTCGCAGCTCACCCTTTCAGCTGACTCTCGCTTCCAGGGCGAGCTAACATAAACCTGCCAAGTCTCCTCATTTTTTCGAGAAGGCGATCATAATAAAGCGCTGCTCATCATTTCTGTCGAGCTATATGTGGTAAGCAAAGCGCTTGGGCTCCCACTTTATTTTCTCGTATAAGCTCATGGAAAACACTTTTACCTTACCGCTTCGCCGCCGTCGCCCGCCCCGACGCTTCTGGTGCCCGTCTGGCCGTTCGACCACAGGTCGAGGGCCGGCCGGCGGCGACGGCCAGCTTCCTCGGCCTGGACCTGGAGGTGCTCGCCACCCCCAGCCCCGACGAGGAGGTCGGCGTCGTCCTGCCGGACCGGCCGGGCCTCTGGCTGGTCCACGCGCGCCCGCTCGGCCTCGCCGACTTTGCGCACGAAAGTTCCGCAACATCCCAGTAGCGACCCCGCGGACCCGCGGCCGTCGACACCCATCGACAGAGGAGACCTGAATGCCTGCGATCACGCGCGGGCTTGCCCAAGCCCCGCCGGCGGTGCCGGAGGGGCGGCGCAAGCTCCGGCGTCGCCGACCCCGCCGCCGAGCGGGACAGGCTGCGGGCGGTGCTCACCGTCACGGCCTTCGTGGAGGGGCGCTACCTGCCGTTCGTGGAGGAGCGGCTGAGGTCAGCCCGCGACCACCAGTCCTTCTAGCGGCTGCGGGTCAAGCCGCTCTGGGGTGCGCGGCGGTTGGACGAGGTACGGCCTGCCGACGTGGTGGACCTGCAGGACCGGCTTCGGCGCGAGGGCCTGAGCAACGCCACGGTGAACCGCTACACCGCGTTCGTGAGGCGGGTCTTCTCCCTGCCGATCCGGTGGAGGCGCTGGACGGGCGCAACCCGGCCGCCCACGCGGAGATGCGGCGAGAGCAGCACCGTGAGCGCTACCTCGCGGAGGCGGAGCTGCGGGCGCTGTTCCAGGCGCTCGCGGCCGAGCCGAACCGCACGGCGGCGGCAGCGATAGCGCTGCTCGCCGCCAGCGGCGCGTGGCGAGGCGCTGCGGCTCTGGTGGGAGCACGTCGACCTGGAGCGCCGGCTCTGGCAGGCGCCCGTGTCTTGAGTCCCGCCGGCGGCGGTTCATCCCGCTCTCGGACGCCGAGCTGGTGATCCTGGAGCGCCAGCGCCGGGAGACGGCCAGCGCCTGGGTCTTCCCCGGGGCGGACCCGGAGAAGCCCCTCTGCGACCTGAAGAAGGCCTGGGACCGGGTGAAGGCACGGGCGGGGCTGGATGCGGACCTCCGCATCCACGACCTCCGCCACACCTTCGCCAGCACCCTGGTCGCCAAGGGCCGGAGCCTGCACGAGGTCGGGAGCCTGCTCGGCCACAGCCAGCCGAGCATCACCATGCGCTACGCGCACCTGGCGCCCCGGCAGCTGATCGAGGCGGCGAACCTCGCCATCCCCGACCCGACCTGACGGTCAGCCGACCATCACCACCGCAACTCAGGAAGGCCCCGCGGTTCGCGCCCGGGGCCTTTCTCTTTTTGGAGACACCACCATGGCCCACGCGAGCTTCTCCCGGACCAGGACACGGCCGCAACCCGCGTCCCCTGCCGCGGGCGCTCTCGACTCCACGCTCCCGCACTTCCGGCCCAAGCCGGAGACGCGGCTGGAGCCGCAGTCGCCGGCGCTTGCGGCCAACGCCATCGACAGCGCGGCGGCGGCGGCGGCCGCGCCCCGCCTGCTCAAGCCGAAGGACGTGGCCGAGCGGCTGGCGGTGACGGAGCGCACGCTGGAGCGCTGGCGGGCGTCGGGCGAGGGGCCCGCCTTCCTGAGCCTCACCCGCGCCACCGTGCGCTACACCTCGGAGGCGGTCGACGCCTTCCTGCAGACGCGAGTGCGGGCCAACACCGCCCAGCGCTGAAGATCAGAAGGCCTCGCCCGCTTCAGCGGGCGGGGCTCAGGCCTTCATGTCCTCATCTTCGAACGTCTGCGGTGCGATTTCATCTGCGGAGCTGTTCGAGAGCGCACCGGTGGGTCTCAGCGCGTCTGCGTCGATGGTGGGGCCCTCCACGATGCGGCGGAGGAGGTCTGCTTGCAGAGGTTCGAGCGCCACCAGCCGGGTGAGGACGCGCAGCACATTAAGGAGTTCTGTGGTGTATTCCGGCAGCCAATCCGTCGGCTGGATGAGGCTGAGTTCGGAGGGCGGCCGCTTGTCGCCCATGGGCGGCTTGGAGCGACTCAGGCGGCGATAGCTCCACCACTGGGTCAGGACGCGCTTGCCAGAGACCTCATAGGCCACACAGCCGGCGAGACGTTCGCGATGTACCCGGTCCCGATCTTCAGCCGGCGAGCTGTGGCGTCATAGGTAAGGTCGTGGGGCATGGCTGCGAGCGTTTTCGGTAGAGCGCCATCTTTGGGGACGGTCGGCTCCAGCGCCTTGTCCCCGACGCGTGGGGCGCCGGGCGGCCTGCCCTCGCCGAATCGCTCGCCGAAAGTGTGCAACCAGACCACCTCGCGCCCGATCGCCGCCACCTCGGCGAAGAGGTCGCGGTCGGCGGTGAGCGGGATGCGCAGCCCGGGCTGCTTCAGGTCGGCCCGGAACCGCTCGACATAGCCGGGGAGCGCCGCGACGGCGGCGATGTAGGCCATCACCTCCGGCGCGGTGACTGACCGGCCATAACGGGCGGAAAGCTCGGAGAGCAGCCCCGGCGATACGTTGGGCTGGGTTGCGGCGCCATCGGCCCAGAGTGGAAAGGCGCGGCCTCCCCGGCCGTTGTAGTGATGAAGGTCTGGAATCAAAGCAGACACCGTCAGCGCAGGTCCCGACGTCGGCGTTCTATCGTGAGGTGCTGTGAGAAAAAGCTGAAGTTTGGAGAAGTCGTCCCAGAGGCTGGGATTGGGTTGGTTGATGACTCTAGCGTCAGCTAGCAGCCACTGTCGGTCAAAAGATCGAAAGGAGTAATGGATGGCGTTGGCAAGCCTCCCGGCCTGCTCATCGGAGAGCGACGGCTCCTGCGCCACCGCCCTGGGCGGATGCTTGTGCCCAGCGAGTGATTTCTCGACGACTCTGCCGACGTGTTTGTCCCCCGCCCGCCCGTTTCTGAGGTGAGGCTGAAAGAGCTCAGCCTTCTTGTTTGCAATGGCTTCATTGACGAGCTTCTGCCAGCGTTTTCGCAGCGACTGCGCATCAGGCGCGATCACCCAGGTGCGGCCAGTCATGACGCCGGAGCCGTTGTAGAGGAAGAGGTCCTCCAATGCCGGGTAGCCGATCCAGTCCGCCGCCCCCGCCGGCAGGAAGGGCGCGCGCCAGTCTAACAGCGCGTCCGTCCAGCCGTCGCCCTCCAGGCTGATCTCAGCCAGCGCTGCGAACTTGCCCTCCCGCGATCCCTCCGGAAGGCTGCGGAAGCGGACGCGCGCGGGCGTGCTCTTGTCGGGGCTGGCGCGGCGCGAGGCCAGCACGATGCAGACCGGCTGCTGCACGCCCTGAAAGATGCGGCTCGCCTGCGGCGGCTGGTGGCCCTCAGGCGAGCAGTCGATGACCCAGATCTCGTCGGCGTCGCGCCTCAGGTCCGCGCGCATCTTCTGGAAGCCAGGTCCGTTCAGGAAGCCCGAGACGGTGATGAAGCAGACGATCCCCTTGCGCCGGGTCCAGTCCGACGCTTGCGCCTTGTCCACCCCGCTGCGGTACGGATCGCCGCCGAAGACCTTCCACGCCGCCCAGCGCCAGAAATAGACGTAGAGGTTCCTGAGGTGCTTGGCGTGGGCGCCGACCCCCCAATTTACCGGCGGCTGCCAGTCGTCCAGGGGGGCGCGTAGGCCGGGGCCCCTGTGCTCGACCCACTCTCCATGGCCCTTGGCCTTCTCCTTGTAGGGCGGGTTGCCGATGACCACGGTGATGGGCTCGTGGCGCTTGATCCTGTTGGCCTCTCGCCGCGATTTGGCGATGCCCGCGAGGTTGGCCGGTATCCACTGCTTCTCCTCGTCGGGGTCCGCCAAGGTGTCGGTGATGTACAGCTTCAGCTCGGCGCTCAGCGCCTTCTGCAGGTCGCCGGACGGGTCTTCATCTTCTGCGTCGCCGGTCACGAGGCTGATCAGCTCGGCCAGCACGCGCAGCTGGGCGACGGCGAAGGGACCGAACTGCAGCTCGAAGCCGATCAGCCGGCCGAGCGCAGCGGTGATGGCGGCGGGGACGGAGCCTGCGCCTTCGCTGTCCTCCACCGTGCGCCGGATGCGCTGCAGCACGCCCAGCAGGAAGGTGCCGGTGCCGACGGCGGGGTCGACCAGGGTCACATCGGGCGACGCTAGTCCCTGGGGCAGGTCGAACCGCTCGGGCGAGCGCAGCGCCTCGTCCACCAACGCGACCATGGCGGTAACAACCTCGGGCGGAGTGTAGTAGGAGCCGGTCCGCTTCCTGAGCGCGGTGTCGTACTGCTGCAGGAAGAGTTCGTAGAAGTAGAGCCAAGCCTCGGCCTCGCCCTTGCTGAGCTTGTCCCAGTCCACCACGTCCAGGACGGCGGTCAGCGTCTTCAGCGAGGTGTCGAGCGTGTGCGCCTCGTCCACCTCCTCGGTCAGCAGGCGCAGCGCCGAGCCGATGAGGGAGTTGGACTTGCGCAGCGCCTTGGCGGCGCCCTCGATGCCGCCCTTCAGCGAGACGCCGCGCGCCCTGGCCATCAGCAGGCCGAAGGTCACCGCCTGGGCGTAGCCGTCGGCGAACTCCAAGTCGGAGGCGTGGGGAAACAGCAGCTTGCGCCAGTCCTCCTTCAGGCTGGTGAGGCCTGGCGCTTGCCGCTCCAGCTGCTCGGCCACCTCGTCTCTCAACAGGCGGCACAAGCGAGCGGCCACTTCCGCCAGCTGCTTGGGCGTTCGGGGCGGAATCGGATCCCAGTCGTAGAAGGTGGTGACAAGGACGCCCAATTCGAAAGGCGCCTTAAGCGCCTTGCCCGCGGTCTCCACGTCGCCATCCAGCCTGACGATGGGCATGGCCAGCTTGCCGTCGCGCCAGAGGCTGAAGGTGCCCCCGTCCGTGTAGATGAGGTTGGGCAGAGCCTTCAGCTTCTCCCATTGCGCCTTGTCGTGCTTGTCCTTGAACTTGGTCGGGTCTGCCCCCTTGCCGGGCGCCTTCATCTCGATGAAGCCGATCAGCGCCTTCTTGCGCGTGACGGCGAAGTCGGGCCGACTCATCAGGTCCGACAGCTTGGTCTCGCCGACCAGCTCGGTGTCGTGGAGCGCCAAGCCGGAGAGCGCCTTCACGAGCGCCACCAGCGGGGTGCGCAGCTGCTCTTCGGGCTCGCCCGTGATCGTCGGGTTGCTGGCGGTGGCCTTGACGGCGGCACCGAAGGCGGAGACGGCCTCGGCCAGCTGGGTCGGCGATGTCACGGGCAGAGCTTCAATCAAGCTGTGGAGCGTTCTGCCAGCAGCCTTCCCACGCAAGCCGCGAATCGCCAAATACTCAGCCATCGACCTCACGGGTGAGGAGCCTGCCTTCCCACATGGCGGAGCCTGTAGACCTTTTCGGCCGAACGATCGGGCCGGATCAGCTGAGCCTGTTCGGCCCCGGCGAGGACCGCCTGCAGGCTCCGCGGCCTGCGCTGGCGCCCGACGCCGAGACGATCCGCTCACGCCTGAACGCCCTGCTCGCTACCGCGCGCAGGGCGCCCTCCATGCCCTGGCCTGAGCGCGACGCCCGCATGTGGCAGACCGTCTTCCCGCAGATGGCCGACTGGCTGCCGGACGAGGAAGCCGACCAGCTCCGCTTCGAGTTCGCCCTCGAGATCGAGCGCCTGAAGGCCGCCGCCTGAGCCGCGGAAATGTGAACATGCGCCGGGAGGCCGACCGAACGTGTCGGGCTCATGCTGTTTGCCTCTCCTAAAGGATTGGGGCAGGCTAGGCCCTCGAAGCGGGTGGGGGCCAGCGGCGCCCAGCACTGAGCTCAGTAGAGCCTTACCCGCCCTGGCGGGTGAGGCCTCTTGACTGCAGGAAGCTGCGACGTGGAGCCGCTCCGGCAAGGGCGGCTCACGTTGGACGCAGGTCCGCCAGTGCGGGCCTGCGGCATGGCACGCCGGGGCCACACCGGCCGGACGACCACGTGCGGAAAAAGGGGACTACGGTGGGGCGCCTTAGCGCCGCAGGACCACCAAGCTGCGAAGGTCCTTGGTTCGCATGGTGGGTGCAGTAGGATTCGAACCTACGACCCGCTGATTAAGAGTCAGCTGCTCTACCGACTGAGCTATGCACCCTTCCGCAAGCGGGCGAAGGCCCGGTCGCGCGAGGACGGACGACATACGCACTTCCCGCGACGTTGCAAGGGTTTGGGCGTACGGCGGAGATTGATCGCGTCCGTCCCCGCCGGTCACGCGGTGCGGAGACAGCCCGATGGCGGCGGTCGACCGGGCCCCGGTCTGCGGCCGAGGTCGCGTCGCCGCGGGTCTCCGGTGCGCGCGGCGGGCGGGCGTGACGCGGTCCCTGGCGGCGCGTCGGCTCGGCGCCCATCTCCACTCCCGTAGTTGGGTGTCCGGCGGGCGGCGATGAAACGCTTGATCGCCGCGTCTCAGGTGTGGTCGAATGCAGGGCCTTATGGACTATCAGGGTTTCGTAAGCCCGCCGGCCGTATCTCGGCAAGGCGTCGGCGCTCCCCAAGGGTGCGGACGCCCGATCCGGCCGGGACTTGCGAGGCCTGCGACGCCCCGGTCCCTCCCGCCGGCGTCGCCGCTCTGGAGTGAGATGCGCCTATGACCAAAGCCGCCAGCGGCGACTCCAAGTCGACCCTCTACTGCTCCTTCTGCGGCAAGAGCCAGCACGAGGTGCGCAAGCTCATCGCCGGCCCCACCGTCTTCATCTGCGACGAGTGCGTCGAGCTCTGCATGGACATAATCCGTGAGGAGCACAAGATCACCTTCGTCAAGGCGAAGGACGGGGTGCCCACGCCCAAGGAGATCCGCGAGGTCCTGGACGACTACGTCATCGGGCAGGACCACGCCAAGAAGGTCCTCGCGGTCGCGGTGCACAACCACTACAAGCGGCTGAACCACGCCCAGAAGAACAACGACGTCGAGCTGGCCAAGTCCAACATCATGCTGGTGGGCCCCACCGGCTCCGGCAAGACGCTTCTCGCCCAGACGCTGGCGCGCATCATCGACGTGCCCTTCACCATGGCCGACGCCACCACGCTGACCGAGGCGGGCTACGTCGGCGAGGACGTGGAGAACATCGTCCTCAAGCTCCTGCAGTCGGCCGACTACAATGTGGAGCGGGCGCAGCGCGGCATCGTCTACATCGACGAGATCGACAAGATCAGCCGCAAGTCCGACAACCCCTCCATCACCCGCGACGTGAGCGGGGAGGGGGTGCAGCAGGCGCTTCTCAAGATCATGGAGGGCACGGTCGCCTCCGTGCCGCCTCAGGGCGGCAGGAAGCACCCGCAGCAGGAGTTCCTGCAGGTCGACACCACCAACATCCTGTTCATCGTCGGGGGCGCCTTCGCGGGGCTGGAGAAGATCATCTCGGCCCGGGGCGCCGGCACCTCCATCGGCTTCGGCGCCAAGGTGAAGGATCCCGACGAGCGGCGCACGGGCGAGATCCTGCGCCAGGTGGAGCCGGAGGACATGCTCCGCTTCGGCCTGATCCCGGAGTTCATCGGCCGCCTGCCGGTGATCGCCACGCTGGAGGACCTGGACGAGCCGGCGCTGGTCAAGATCCTGACCGAGCCGAAGAACGCGCTCGTGAAGCAGTACCAGCGCCTGTTCGACATGGAGAGCGTGGGGCTGAGCTTCACCGCCGACGCCCTGCACTCCATCGCCAAGAAGGCGATCGCGAGGAAGACCGGCGCCCGGGGCCTGCGTTCCATCATGGAAGGCATCCTGCTCGAGACCATGTTCGAGCTGCCGACCTACCAGGGCGTGGAGGAGGTGGTGGTCAACGCCGAGGTGGTTGAAGGCCGCGCCCAGCCGCTGGTGATCTACGCCGAGAAGCGCGGCGACAAGGCGAGCTGACGCGCCTCTCTTGCGCTGAGAGCGGCGCCCTGTTCAAAGCCGCTCGGCCGGCCAGATCTTTACGGTCAGGCTATCTGCGCCTTTCGGTGGGAGCGCGACGGGCGGCCGTGCGGCGAGCCCCGCCTCCTCCATCCAGCGGCCGATCTCCGCGTCGGAGAAGCCGAGGCGGCGGTGCTGGTGGGCCTGGCGCAGGTACTCCAGCCCGTGGGGGGCGAAGTCCACGATCAGCAGGCGTCCGCCGGGCTTGAGCAGGCGTGCGGCCTCCGCCACCGCGCCGCCCGGGTCGGCCAGGTAGTGCAGCACCCGATGCACCACCACCCGCTCCGCCGCCGCGGTCGCCAGCCCGGTGGCGTAGATGTCGCCGTGGCGGAGCTCCACGCCCGAAAGCCCGGCCTGCGCCACCTCCGAGCGGGCGATGTTCAGCATCTGGTGCGACAGGTCGAGCCCGATGGCCTGGCGGGCGCGGGGGCCGAGGAGCGTCAGCATCCGCCCGGCGCCCGTGCCGAGGTCGATCAGCTGCGGATAGGGGCCGGGCCCCGCCGCCTCCAGGATGGCGGCCTCCACTGCGGCCTCCGAAACGTAGAGCGAGCGGATCTCGTCCCAGCGCGCGGCGTTGCGGGCGAAATAGCCGGACGCCGCCTCCACGCGGTCGCGCCGCACGGCCTCCAGCCTCTGGAGATCGCCCTCCAGCTCGCCTTCGCCCTCCGGCAGGCGGTCCAGGATGGCGTGCAGGAGGCTCCGCTGCGGCTCGCTCCCGCACAGGCGGTAGAAGACCCAGGCGCCGTCCGGAAAGCGCTGCACCAGCCCCGCTTCGTTCAGGAGCTTCAGGTGCCTTGAGACCCGGGGCTGACTATGGCCGAGGATCTGCACGAGCTCGGCCACCGCCAGTTCCTCGCGCTGGAGCAGCGCCAGGACGCGCAGGCGCGTGGGTTCGCCCGCCGCGCGCAGCATCTCCACCACACCGGCCGCGCTCGCCTGCATCCGCCGCCCCTCCGCCCGCCTTCTCTCCGCCGGCCACGGCCCTGTAAAGGCGCAGGCTCAGGAACCGCCGGACAGGCGTGGCCGTTCGCCGCTCGACCAGCTGGCGGACGCCGCCGCCCCAATGCTCCGGAGCCACCCGATGTCCCGTTCCAAGGCGCCCCTGGCCGCCCGCCTCCTCGGCGCGGCCGCGCTCGGCCTCGCCGTCGCCGCGCCCCTCGAGCGTCCGGCGGCGGCCTCGGCCCAGCCGATCCGCAGCCACGGCGATCCGTCCGCGGAGGCCTTCGTCCAGTCGGAGGCGGCGCGGGCGATCACCATTCTGAACGACAGGAGCCTCGGGGCGGAGGCCAAGAAGCACGCCTTCTACGATTTCGTGAACCAGGTGGCCGACGTGCCGCGGATCACCAGCTTCGTGCTCGGCCGCTATCGTCGCCAGATCAGCCCCGCCCAGTACGCCGAGTTCTCGGACGCCTTCCGCGACTACGCCGACAGCGTCTACGAGAGCCGCCTCGGCCAGTACCACGGGGAGGCGTTGAAGGTCACCGGCTCGGCCGTGCACGCCCCCGGCGACGTGGTGGTGTCGAGCCTGGTCACCGGCGGCGACTTCCAGGGGCAGCCGGTGGTGAACTGGCGCGTGCTGCAGGGGCCGCAGGGCTGGAAGATCGTGGACGTCCAAGCCCAGGGCGTGTGGCTGGCGGTGGTGGAGCAGCAGGACTTCACCTCCACCCTGGCGAACTCCGGCGGCAATGTGGGCGTCCTGACCAGCCAACTCCGGCGCCAGGTCCAGGGCGGCCCCCGCTCGCGCTGACGGAGCTTTGCCCTTTACAGCCTTGTAGTGGTCTGGCCATCGTCGCCGCGAGCTTGGCCGCTCACCTTGAACAGCAACCGGGTCGCAAGGGCCCGGCGCGCTCCGGAAGGCCGGGGCGATGCAGATTTGGGAGCTTGAACATGATGCGCATCCTCGCCGCGGGCGTCGCCGCCGCCACCCTGATGGCCGCTCCGGCCTTCGCCCAGAACACCATGATGACGACGCCCTCGCATACGTCCGCCACCACCACGACCTCCGACCAGATGACGTCGGACACCGACTCCAAGGGCAAGACGGTCACCAAGCATCATAAGGTGGTGAAGCACCACAAGAAGGCGACGATGAAGAAGACCGGCGACGACAACGGCATGGGCAACTCCGCCCAATTGTCTTCAACACCCCGGGCAGGCGGCTGCGGCCGCCGGCCCGCGGTAGCCTATCATCGGGCGGCTTCGGCGGCCTTTCCGGGAGCGATACCGTCCATGACCTTGCACCGGGTGACCCTGACAGGCGGGCTGTTCGCGTTCCTGCTCCTCCTCGACGGGGGCGTCGCGGCGGCCCAGACC
>CAXUCS010000036.1:0-12859 GCA_964249365.1 uncultured Caulobacteraceae bacterium
CCGCTCGATGCAGGCGGGCTCAGCGGAGGCCGGTGGGGCCGGCGCCCGCCTCGCTGGCGTCGGCGGCGAGGCTCTGCATGGGATCGCGCGGCCCTTCCAGCGCGTCCACGCCCTCACCGGCCGGCTGTGCGCCCGCCGCCAGCGCCTGGGGCCTGCACGCCCGCCAGATCAGGTAGACACCCGCCAGCACCATAGGGATCGACAGCATGATCCCCATGGTCAGCCCGAGGGGGAACTGGGGCATGTCCCGGTCCGGCTCGCGCACGTTCTCCAGAGCGATGCGCGCGAGGCCGTAGCCGGCGAGGAACAGCCCCGTGACCAGCCCCTGGCGCGGCAGGAGCTTGCGCCCATGCGTCGCCCAAAGGAGCAGCAGGAAGAGCGCGATCCCCTCCAGCGAGGCCTCATAGAGCTGGCTCGGGTGGCGGGGATCGAGCCCCGCGCGGGGGAAGACCATGCCCCAGGGGAGCGTGGTCGGCCGGCCCCAGAGCTCGCCGTTGATGAAGTTGGCGCTGCGTCCGAAGAAGAGGCCGATCGGAACACAGGGCGCGGTGAGGTCGGCGAGCCGCAGCACGTCTATGCGGTTGGCGCGCGCGAACAGCAGGATGGCGATGATCACCCCGATCATGCCGCCGTGGAAGCTCATGCCCCCGTGCCAGGGCTTCAGCACCTCCAGCGGGTCGGTCCAGAGCGTGCTGGTGGAGTAGAACAGGATGGAGCCGAGCCGGCCGCCGCCCACGATGCCGATCGCGACCCACAGCACGTAGTCGTCCACCTGCTTCTCGTCGGCGGTGGGCGCCGCGCCGCGCCACAGACGCGGGGTCTTCACCAAGGCGACCGCATAGCGCCAGCCGAGCAGGATGCCCGCGACATAGGCCAGCGCGTACCAGCGCACCGCCACCGGCCCGATCTGCAGCGCCACGGGATTGAAGTTCGGGAAGTGCAGCAAGCGGCGCTCCGTCCGGCGTGGGGCCGCGCCGGTGTAGCAGAGCCGTCGCAACGCGTCGCGGGGCTTGGCGGGCGGCGTTTTGCGGAGCCTGGCGGGAACGTCGCGGGGAAGGTGGCTGTTCTCCTCGCGACCTTTTCAGGCGGCGCCGGCTGAACGGCCCGCGCCGCCCCTGCACAGGACCCCGCCCCATGGCCAAGCAGACCGTCGGAGAGTTCTTCGTCAAGCGGCTGGAGGAGTGGGGGATCCACACGATCTTCGGCTACCCCGGCGACGGCATCAACGGCGTGCTGAAGGGGCTGGAGAAGGAGGACTCCAAGTTCCGCTTCGTGCAGGCCCGCCACGAGGAGATGGCGGCCTTCATGGCCTCGGCCTACGCCAAGTTCTCCGGCGAGATGGGGGTCTGCCTGTCCACCGGCGGTCCCGGCGCCACCCACATGCTGACGGGTCTGTATGACGCCTGGTCGGACCACCAGCCGGTGCTCGCCATCACCGGCGGCGCGGGGCGTTCGGTGCGCGGCGCCCACTACCAGCAGGAGATGAACCTCGACCGCATGTTCTCCGACGTGGCGGAATATGTGCAGGAGGCCCGCACCCCCCAGCAGGTGCCCATGATCCTGGACCGGGCGATCCGCCACGCCAAGTCGAGGAACGGGGTGGGCGTGGTGATCATGCCCAACGACCTCAGCGACAGCGAGTACGAGGGCCCCACCCGCGCCCACGGCTACACCCGCACCTCCGTCGGCTACTCCAAGCCCCACATCGTGCCGCGGGAGGCGGACCTTCGTAAGGCCGCGGAGGTGCTGAACGCGGGCAAGAAGGTCGCGATCCTGGTCGGCGCCGGCGCGCTCCACGCCACCGACGAGGTGATCGCGATCGCCGACAAGCTGAAGGCGGGGGTCGCCAAGGCGCTCCTCGGGAAGGCGGCGCTACCGGACGATCTCCCCTGGGTGACCGGCACGATCGGGCTCCTCGGCTCCAAGCCATCCTCCGACATGATGGATCATTGCGACACGCTCTTGATGATCGGCACGGGCTTCCCCTGGGCGGAGTTCCTGCCCAAGACCGGCCAGGCCCGCGGCGTGCAGATCGACCTCGACGCCACCATGCTCGGCTCTCGCTACCCCACGGAGGTCAACCTCCAGGGCGACAGTGTGGAGACGCTCCGCGCGCTCCTGCCTCTGATCGAGAACAAGACCGACACTCATTGGCGCCAGGGCATCGAGAAGGGCGTCGCCGACTGGTGGGTGCTGATGGACAAGCGCGCCCACGCCCCCGCCAAGCCGGTCAACCCCCAGCGCGTTGTGTGGGAGCTGTCGCCCAAGCTCGGGCCGAACGCCATCGTGACGTCGGACTCGGGCTCCTGCGCCAACTGGTACGCGCGCGACCTGAAGGTGAAGCGCGGCCAGATGCTGTCGCTCTCCGGCGGGCTCGCGTCCATGGGCGCGGCGGTGCCCTACGCCATCGCGGCCAAGTTCGCCCATCCCGATCGTCCGGTGATCGCGCTGGTCGGCGACGGCGCCATGCAGATGAACAACATGGCCGAGCTGATCACGGTCGCGAAATACTACAAGACCTGGACGACACCGACCTGGATCTGCTGCGTTTGGAACAACGAGGACCTGAACCAGGTGACCTGGGAGCAGCGAGTGATGGAGGGCATGCCCCGCTACGACACCACCCAGTCGCTGCCCAACATCGCCTACCACAAGTTCGGCGAGCTGATCGGGCTTAAAGGCATCTACGTCGACGACCCCAAGAATCTCAGCGCGGCCTGGGACCAAGCGCTGGCCTCGCCCATCCCGGTGGTGCTGGAGGTGAAGACCGACCCTGAGGTGCCGCCGCTGCCGCCGCACATCTCCATCGAGCAGGCCAAGACCTTCATGAACACCCTGCAGCAGGGCGATCCGGACCAGGCCGGCGTGATCAGGGGCTCCTTCAGCCAGGTGCTCGCCTCGGTCACCGGTCACCGGGAATGAAGCAGGACGTCCAGCCGAGGGATCTCGGCGTCGGCTGGGCGACCGATCCCAAGGCGGCGCGGACCTTCGGCCTCCTGGTGCTGGGCGCCGCGGCGGTCGCCGGCGCGGCGCTTCTGGGCGACGCTGTAGTGGGGCGTCCGGAGCCTAGGCCCAAGCGCTTCTGGACGCCCTGGCGGCGCGACACGGACGGGGAGGCGAGGGCGCTCCACGCCTCCGCCGCCCTGCTCGGCGCCTCGGTGCTCGCCGACAGCGCGGTGGAGCACTACCGCGGCGGCTTCGACAATCCCGGCATGTGGACGCCGATCGTCACCTCCGCGCTCACCATCCTGGCGGGGGCGGACGGGGCGACGGGCTGGCGCCTGCACCGCCGCGCCCGCGACGGGGCCTACGGCTTGGCGGGAGCGGTCGGCGGGATCGGCTTCGGCTTCCATGTGTACAACGTGCTGCGTCGGCCCGGCGGGCTGAACTGGCTGAACGCCTTCTACGCCGCCCCGATCGGGGCGCCCGCCGCCCTGACGCTCGCCGGCGCCATCGGCTTAGCCGCTAACGAGGTGGAGGCGCATCCGCGCGGCCTGAAGCTGTTCGGCGTTCCCGTCGGTCGCGCCCTGTCCGCGCTCACCGCCTTCGGCCTGATGGGAACGGTGAGCGAGGCGGGGCTGCTGCACTTTCGCGGCGCGTTCCAAAATCCCTTCATGTACCTGCCGGTCAGCCTGCCGCCGGTCGCCGCCGCGCTCACCGCCAAGGCGGCGATCGAGCCGAAGGCGGCCCGCGACGGGCGGCCGCTGACGCGCTTCTGGCTGGCCCTGACCTCCATCATGGGCGTGGCGGGCGTCGGCTTCCACGCCTTTGGGGTGTCGCGCGCCATGGGCGGCTGGAAGAACTGGAGCCAGAACGTCATCGACGGGCCGCCCCTGCCGGCGCCGCCCTCCTTCTCGGCGCTCGCGCTGGCCGCGCTCGCCGCACTCCGGCTGCGGGACCTGGAGGATGCCTGACACCCCCGAGCGAGGCCGCTACCCGGGCTACGATGTCGCCTCCAAGCGCTGGTCTCCATCCTGGAACAGCAAGACGCGGGAGGTGGTCGACCGCCGCCTGGCCATCCATCCCGGCCCGCGCTTCCTGTCCAAGGAACGCTACGCCGTGCTGGAGGCGCTCTGCGCCCGCATCCTGCCCCAGGAAGATCGCGAGACTCCTGTGCCGCTGGCGGCCTACGTCGACGAGAAGCTGCTGCTCGACAAGCGCGCGGGCTACCGTAACGCCAAGCTGCCGCCGCTGCGCGAAGCCTGGACACTGGGGCTCGACGCCCTGGACGCGGAAGCACGCGCCGCCTACGGGCGCGGCTTCGCGGCGCTGGATCACGGCTCGCAGGACCGGTTGGTCGAGCGCCTGTCGAAGGGCGAGCTGGCCGACGCCGCCTGGGGCGACATGCCGTCCGAGCTCTTCTTCAAGGACAGGGTGATGTCGGAAATCCCCCGCGCCTACTACGCCCACCCGTCCGCCTGGAACGAGATCGGCTTCGGCGGCCCCGCCTCCCCGCGCGGCTACGTCCGGCTGGACTTCGACAAGCGCGACCCGTGGGAAGCGGCGGAGCGGAGCGAGGGCGGCGAGGTCAAGGCCCGCAAGGCGAACGCACGTGTGGGTCGCTGACCTGAAACCTTTCCCTGAACGGCCGGGAACGTCGCTGTGAACCCGCTGAACGGCCAGTCCGTCGAGGGCGACGCGCCGCGCGCGAAGGACGGGCGCGCTCCAAACGTGTTCCGCGAGGGCGGCTGGGTTCCCATGCGGGAGTACGGCGAAGCGGACGTGGTCGACTTCGCCATCGTCGGCACCGGCGCGGGCGGGGGCACGCTGGCCGCGCGGCTTGCGGAGAAAGGCTTCTCGGTCGTGGCCTTCGAGGCGGGGCCGTTCTTCCGCCCGCTGGAGGACTTCGCTTCCGACGAGGAGGAGCAGTCCAAGCTCTACTGGACCGACGAGCGCATCGTGGACGGGGCCGACCCGCTGGTGCTCGGCGGCAACAACTCGGGCAAGTGCGTGGGCGGCTCCACCGTCCACTTCGCCATGGTGTCGCTGCGCATGCGGCCGGAGCACTTCAAGGCGAAGTCCAAGCTCGGCTACGGCGCCGACTGGCCGATCGGTTGGCGCGAGATGTGGCGCTACTACACTCAGGTCGAGCGGGCGCTGGCCATCTCCGGGCCGCTCGCCTACCCGTGGGGGCCGCATCGGCCCGCCTACCCCTACCGCCCGCACCCGATGAACGCCTCGGCCCAGGCTATGGCGAAGGGCTGCGAGGCCATGGGGATGAAGTGGGCGCCCATGCCGCTCGCCACCCTCTCCGCGCCGCGCGGCGAGGCGCACCCCTGCGTCTACCGCGGCTTCTGCCGCTTCGGCTGCTCCACCAACGCCAAGCAGAGCGCGCTGACCGTCTGGATCCCTCGCGCGCTGAAGGCCGGGGCGGAGGTGCGCGACCTCGCCATGGTGGGCAGGATCGAGCTCGGCACGGGTGGGCGGGTCACCGGCGTGCATTACCATCGCGAGGGCGAGTGGCGCTTCCAGCGGGCGAAGAACGTGGTGGTGGCGGGCTACGCCATCGAGACGCCGCGCCTTCTCCTGAACTCCGCGGCGCCCGGCGCCAGCCACGGGCTGGCGAACGGCTCGGGGCTGGTCGGCAAGTACCTGATGACCCAGCCGAACCAGGGCGTGTTCGGCCGGATGGAGCAGGGGGTGCGCTGGAACAAGGCCCCGCCCTCCACCTGCATCACCGAGCACTGGAACTACTCTGATGAGAAGGACTTCCCCGGCGGCTACGTGCTGATGAACCAGGGGCCGATGCCGCAGGAGTGGGTCAACGTCCAGGTGGGCGCCAAGGGGCTGTGGGGCTCCGCGCTCCGCGACGCCATGCAGGACTACAACCACATGGTCGGCATCAAGGTGGTGGGCGAGGGCCTGCCGAGCGAGAAGAACACCGTGACCCTGGCCGACGAGGTGGACCAGTACGGGCTGCCCATCGCCAAGGTGACCTACGGCTGGACCGACGGGGACAAGGCGCTGATCCGCCACTCCATGGACCAGATGCAGGGCTGCCTGGACGCCGCGGGCGCCACCGACGTGTTCCGCCAGGAGCAGGACACCAACCACCTGAACGGCACCGCGCGAATGGGCGCGGACAGGAAGACGAGCGTGGTGGACGCCGATTGCCGCAGCTGGGACATCCCCAACCTGTGGATCTGCGACGGCTCGGTCTTTCCCACGGTCGGCGGGGTGAACCCGTCGCTCACCATCCAGGCGATCGCGCTGCGCACCGCCGACCGCATCGAGCGCATGAACAAGCGGGGTGAACTGTGAGCCTCTACCCCGACTACGACGTGCTCTCGAAATGGGAGAGCGTGTCGTTCGACAACCTGACGCGAGGAATCCTGCGCCAGCGCATGGCGGGGCCGCCGGAGCGGCGCTTCTTCTCCGAGGTCGAGTTCACGCTCCTGGCCGCCCTGGCCGCCCGGCTGGCCCCCATGCCGGAGAAGGGCGCGCCGCCACCGGTCGCGCCCTGGATCGACGCGACCCTGTTCGAGGGCCGCGACGACGGCTACCGCAAGGAGGGCCTGCCGCCGGTCCCGCAGGCGTGGCGTAGGGGCTTGCAGCTCATCGGGGAGGAGGCGCAGGCGCAGTACGGCCGCTCGTTCGAGGTACTCGATGCGGACACGCAGACGGCGTTCCTGAAGCGCCTCCAGGAGGGCGAGGTCGACGCCGCGCGCTGGGCCGGCTTCTCCGCCAAGGGCTTCTTCGCCGACATGCTCCTGAAGACGGTGGTCGGCGTCTACTATGCCTTCCCGCAGAGCTGGAGCGAGATGGGCTTCGGCGGCCCGGCCAGCCCGCGCGGCTACGTCCGGCTCGGCCTGAACGAGCACGACCCCTGGGAGGCGCGCGAAGTCGGCCAGCGGCATGTTCAGGGCGGCGCCGGGTGAGCGTCCTCGCCGAGCACCAGCCGCAGGCCCCGCGCGCCAGGGACGGCCAGGCGCCGGACGTGTTCACGCCGGGCGGCTACACGCCCATGCGCTGCTACCGCGACGAGGAGGAGGTCGACTTCGCCATCGTCGGCTCCGGCGCGGGCGGCGGCACGCTCGCCATGCGGCTGGCCGAGAAGGGCTTCTCCGTCGTCTGCCTGGACGCAGGTCCCTACTGGCGGCCGCTGGACGACTTCGCCTCCGACGAGCTGGCGCAGGAGGTGTTGTACTGGACCGACCCGCGCATCACCGGCGGCGACAACCCGATCGAGCTCTCCGGCAACAACTCCGGGCGCGGCGTCGGCGGCTCCACCGTGCACTACAGCATGATTGCGCTGCGCTGGCGGCCGGAATGGTTCAAGGCTCAGACCAAGCTCGGCTACGGCGTCGACTGGCCGATCACCTACGAGGAGCTGGAGCCTTACTACCGCGCCGCCGAGAAAGCGCTCAGCGTGTCCGGCCCTGTGAAATACCCGTGGGGTGCGCCACGCGGACCCTACCCGTACCGGCCGCACGAGGTGAACGCGCCGGGGCTGATCCTGGGCCGCGGCGCCGACAAGCTGGGCGTGAAGTGGTGCTCCACCCCGCTCGCCACCGTATCGGCGCCGCGCGGCAAGAGCCCGCCCTGCGTCTACCGCGGCTGGTGCCACTACGGCTGCTCCACCAACGCCAAGCAGAGCGTGCTGGTGGCCTTCATGCCCCGCGCGCTGGCGGCCGGGGCGGAAATCCGCGACATGGCCATGGTCGGCCAGGTCGAGACCACGCCGGATGGCGCCCGCGCCACCGGGGTCCGCTACCACCGCGAGGGCGAGTGGCGTTTCCAGCGCGCGAAGAACGTGGTGGTCTCGGGCTACGCCATCGAGACGCCGCGGCTCCTGCTGAACTCGGCGACGGCGAGGCATCCGAACGGGCTTGGCAACAGCTCCGGACTGGTCGGCACCCACCTGACCGTGCACGCGGGGCCGGGGGTTTGGGCGACCTTCGACGAGGCCATCCGCTGGTACAAGGGGCCGCCCAACATGGCGGTGACCGAGCACTGGAACTATACCGACGAGGGCAAGGATTTTCACGGCGGCTACGCCTTCATGAGCCAGGGGCCGCTGGCGCGCGAGTGGAGCAAGTCCATCGCCGGGCGGGGCCTTTGGGGCGCCGA
This sequence comes from uncultured Caulobacteraceae bacterium, assembly GCA_964249365.1. GTDB lineage: Bacteria > Pseudomonadota > Alphaproteobacteria > Caulobacterales > Caulobacteraceae > CAHJWH01. Next base: position 8,071 of record CAXUCS010000036.1, read on the forward strand.
GCTGCAGGCGGAGATGGCCAAGTACAACCACGCCTGCGGCTTCGTGCCCGTCGCCGCCGTCGACGCCCGGCCGCAGAACGCCGTCACCGTGGTGGACGAGGTCGACCGCTACGGGCTGAAGATTCCCAAGGTCACCTTCGGCTATTCCGACAATGACCATAGGCTCCAGGCGCACGCCCGGCGCTTCCAGCGCCAGATGCTCGAGGCGGCGGGCGGCTACGACGTCTGGGAGAACGAGCACACCAGCCACCTCATGGGCACCTGCCGCATGGGCGCCTCGCGCGAGACGAGCGTGGTGAACGGCGACGGGCGCAGTTGGGATGTGAAGAACCTCTGGGTTTGCGACGGCTCGCTGTTCGCCACCTCCGGTTCGGTGAACCCGTCGCTGACCATCCAGGCGCTGGCCTGGCGCATGGCGGACCGCATCGAGGCGCTGAACGCCCGGGGCGAGCTGTGAAGCCGGTTTCTTTGCCCTCCCCTGCGGAGCGGGGGAGGGGAACCACACGAAGTGTGGTGGAGGGGGCTCACGGAGAACCGTCGTTGACGGCCGCCCCCCTCCGTCACTGCGCCTACGGCGCAGCGCCACCTCCCCCGCGTTCCGCAGGGGAGGACAGGAGGAGCCACCCATGTCCGTGATCGTGAACATCGGCGACCTGCGCGACCGCGCGCAGAGGAAGCTGCCCAAGGCCGTGTTCCAGTACGTGGACGGCGGCGCCTATGACGAGCTGACGCTATCGCGCAACCGCGACGACCTGAACGCGCTCGCGCTGAACGAGCACGTCATGAGCGACGTGTCCCACCTTTCCACCGCCTCCACCATGGTGGGCGACCCCTGCGCCATTCCGATGGCGATGGGGCCGATCGGCATGTGCGGCATCACCTGGCCGAACGGGGAGGTGGCGGCGGCGAAGGCGGCGGAGGCGTTCGGCATCCCCTACTGCCTGTCGCTCTTCTCCATCGACCCGATGGAGGAGATCGCCAAGGCGATCCGGTCGCCCTTCTGGCAGCAGCTCTACATGATGAAGGACCGCGAGGTGAACGCGGAGGTGATCGGGCGGGCGGTGGCCTGCGGGGCGTCCGCGCTGGTCATGACGCTGGACGTCCACGTCCACAGCCAGCGCTGGGCGGACAACAGGAACGGGCTGCAGGCGCCCATCCACCTCATGCCCTCCAACGTCTTCGACGTCTCCAAGCATGTCCCCTGGATGGTCCACATGCTGCAGTCGAAATACAAGACGTTCGGCAACATGGCTCCCCAGCACCCGGAGGCGAAGTGGGTCATCCCGTTGGCCGAATGGGTGAACAACAACCTTTCCGCCGCCATCGACGTGGACGAGATCGCCTGGGTGCGGAAAGAGTGGTCGCGCAAGCTGATCCTGAAGGGGATCATGCGGGTGGACGACGCCCGCCGGGCTGTCGACCTCGGGGCGGACGCCATCATCGTTTCCAACCACGGGGGCCGCCAGCTCGACTCCACGCCATCCAGCATCTCGGTCCTGCCGGAGATCGCTCGGGCGGTCGGCGACCAGATCGAGGTGTTCTGGGATGGCGGCCTTCGCAGCGGCTTCGACATCGTCAAGGCGATCGGGCGCGGGGCCAAGGGCACGCTCAGCGGCCGCGCCTGGGTTTATGGCTTGGCCGCGCAAGGGCAGAAGGGCGTAGCCAAGGCGCTCGATATCATCCACGGCGAGCTGAAGGATTGCATGTCGCTCGGTGGCTTCACCGATGTCCACCACCTGCCTGAAGGCTTCGTCACCGCCCAGCCCGCGCTCTGAGCGTAAGGCGCATTGCATCGGGCGAACCCACGCCCATCTTGGGTGTGTAGTCGTGTGTGCAGGAGTGGGCCATGACCGAACCGACCGTTCAGGACCTTCAGGCGATCCGGGCAAGGGTCGAACAGGTCGGCCGCCTGTCCGACGGCCTGGTGCGCTTCGGCGTTTTCCGGCTGGGGATCGACGGGATGCTGGCCTGGATCCCGGGTGTGGGCGAACTCTACAGCGCCGCGGCCGGCGGCTTCATCGTCTACCAGGGCTACAAGGCCGGCGTGCCGATGAAGACGCTCGTGACCTGTGCCGGACTGCTGCTCGGGCGGACCACGATCGGCGCGGTGCCGCTCGCCGGCGCGGTGGCGGCCGACCTCTTCACCGCCCACCGCTGGTCGGCGCGCCTGGTGCTCCGGGAGATCGACCGCAAGCTCGCCGACCTCGGGCAGCCCGCCAGGAGAGAGGGCATGTTCCGCCGCCTCTGGAGCGGACGCCGTCCGTCCACGGCCGCCGCCGCCTGATCCTTCAGTCGCTGCCGCCGACCACCGCATAGGTCGCGGTGTTGCCCACAGCGCTGGAGGAGCCCGAGACGCCCCCGCTCAGCGTCGTCGCGCTGACCGTGCTGGAGACGTGCACCCCGGCGGAGTTGGTCTGCTTGTTGCGTGCGGAGATCGCGCCGTTGCAGCTCGCGCAGGCGTAGCCGCTGACGGCGTTGCCCACGCCCGCCGCGCTGGAGACGATGTCGCCGCCCTGGCCGCCGTAGACGTTGGACGCGACCGTGACCTCGCCGCTGTTGGTCTGGTCGGTGGACATGCCGGTGTAGGAGCCGGCGTTGGAGACCACCACGCTGTTGCCGACGCCGTAGGCGCTGTTGGCCGCCGTGCCGTACCAGCTGGCGACGTCCTGCTGGGCGGTGGCGTTCACCGCGCCGCTGTTGGTCTGGGCCGCGTCCACCATGTCGGCGTAGCTGTCGGAGGTCACCGCGACGTTGTTGCCGACCGCGGCGGCGCTCGCCACCGTGTCGCCAGCATTCTGCACCGAGGCGTAGGCGTCGGCCTGGGTCAGCCCCTGCTGGCCCTGGGTGGCGTTCAGGTTCACGGGCGAATGGGTGGTCTGCGCCTCCACGTCGTTGCCGACGGCGGTCCCGGAGTAGCTCCCCTGGTCGGCGGCGTAGGTAGAGGCGGAGGTGGCTCCGATCGCCACGCCCGCGTTGGATTGCTTCGAGGTCGCCTGGACCACGCCGTTCGAGGTGTTCCATGCTTGGCTGTTGCCGACCGCGGTGGAGGCCGCCTCCACCGCGCCCGCATAGCCGCCGAGCGTGGCGTTGGTCACCGCGCCCACGCCGGGGCTGTTGATGCTCTGGGTCAAGGCCCCCAACACCGTGCCCCCGGTGGTCCCGGCGGTCCCGGCGTTGCCGTTCGCCGCCGTCACGCTGACCATGGCGGGCCCGCTGTAGCCGTTCACCGCCGCGTTGGTGGTGGCCGAGACGATGCCGTTCAGCGTCTGCTTCGAGCGAAACGCCAGGTCGCCTTCAGCCGTCGCGGCGCTCACCACATTGCCGATGGCGGCGGTGACGGTCGCGGCCCCCCCGTCGGCTTCCTGCACGTTCAGCGTCTGGCCGGCGACGACGTCGCCCACCTGCAGCTGATTGTTCAGGACGCCGTTGGAGACGCCCGGGGACGCGTCCTGCGCCGCCGCAGGGCTAGTAGCGGCCGCGCAGAGCCACAGGCACGCCGCCGCGGTGGCTGTCCCATGCGTTCGGATCCTCACGGGTGTGCGCATTGTTCTGATCCAGGTTGTTGTAGGCGGGATAGTACCCACCGGTTAAGCCCGTGGTGCCGTCCGGCCGGACCGGATCGTTGTTCGGATCGAGGCAGGTCTGCGGGCCCGGCGCGCCGTATAGGTTGCTCATCATCTCCAGCACGCCGCGCTCCACCATGGCGCGCACCGCCAGCTGGATCGGCTCCAGCCCGCCCTCGCCCGCGGAGACGTCGATGACGTTGGAGCCGAAGAACTTGAAGAGGCCGACGCCGACCTGGCGCCCGATGATCTCCTTCTGGTATGAGATCACGTCGACCACCTCCATGGTCTTGGTCTCCACCAGCCGCAGGTCGAGCGCCACGTTCATGACGTAGAGCTGGCCGGTCGCGAGGCCCGTGCCCTGGGTGGCGTTCTGCTTGCCCCCCTGTCCGTTCACGCCGGAGGAGCGGATGTCGTAGTTCAGTTCGGTGATGCCGCCGACGAGGTAGAAGTCCGAGCCCGGCACCTGACCGGCCATAATCTTCCTGTAGGGAGAGGGGCCGCTCGGGCCTCCGGGGGGCGCATCCGCCTGGTCGCTGATCAGCTTGTTGTTGGCGTACTTCAACTCCAGCTCCGACACGCTGGTGTCGTAGCGCTCCACCAGCGGCGTGCCGGCCTTGGCGAGCGCCGAGATGGCCATGAGCGAGGCCCCCTGGGTGATCTCGCGCCCGCCGTTGTCCTCCGCCTTGCCGGTGTAGTCGCTGATGCGGCCGACCGCGATGCGGGGCGCATGCACGCCGAAGCGCTGGGCGTACTGCGACAGGCAGACCAGCGCGGCGTAGTAGGGGGTGGGGTTGGGGGTGACGGGCGCGTCGCCGATCGGGGTGGCGTACTGGCCGTTCGGCCCCGCGACCGGCGAGACGCAGCCGGAGAGCGCCACCGACGCCGCCCCGGCCATCGCAAGCACCCGCGACCGGCGGGCCTTGGCGAGGAGACTATTGGCCGCCATCAAGGTTCACCTTCCCGTTCAGGACCGTGGTCGCCGAAACATTGCCGTTGTTCACCTGCGTGGAGTTGACCACCACGGTGTTGTAGTTGCCCGAGACGCTCACGTTCAGGTTGTTGCCGACCGCCGACGCCGTCCCGACCGAGCCCGCGCCGGAGAAGCTGTCGGACGCGCCGGAGGTCGAGCCCACCTTGGAGAAGACGCTCTGGTCGGAGCCGACCTGGCTGACCCCGTCGACGAAGACCGTGTTGGTGCCGCTGGCGTAGGTGGAGACGTTGAC
>CAXUCS010000037.1:0-427 GCA_964249365.1 uncultured Caulobacteraceae bacterium
CCCCCGCCCTCCACGGCGGCCACGCCGCTGCGGCGGACGCCGGCGATCTGCTCGACGACCGCCTCCACGTCCTGGGGGTAGATGTTCTGGCCCCGCACGATCAGCATGTCCTTGCGTCGGCCGCAGACGTAGAGCTCGCCGTCGTGGACGAAACCCATGTCGCCGGTGCGCAGGAAGCGGCGGGCGTCGCCGGCGAGCTCGGCCTCGAAGGTCTCGCGCGTCGCTTCCGGCCGGTTCCAATAGCCGAGGCCCTTGCTGGCGCCGGATACCCAGACCTCGCCCACCTCGCCCTCGCCGAGATGCTCGAGGCAGACGGCATCGAGTGGGTCGTCGTCGCGGCCGAAGGCGATGGCCTCGCCGTCGGCGACCCGCTTCGCCGGCTTGAGGAAGGCGCGCCAGGTGTCGGGCGCCGTGCGGCGGATAAGGG
>CAXUCS010000037.1:437-12724 GCA_964249365.1 uncultured Caulobacteraceae bacterium
GCCCTCGCCCACGATGGCGAGCTCGGTGTCGCCGAGCGGCCGGCCGCAGCTGAGCACGTGGGTGGCGGCGGCGACGTCGGCGACCTGCTCGGTCAGCCGCACCCGGCCCTCCGCCAGCGCGTCCTTGTTCACCGACAGCGCCCGGCAGCCGTAGCTGGAGACCGCCAGGGTGTTCTCCGCCAACCCGTAGGCCACCACGAAGCTTTCGGGGTCCAGGCCGTAGGGTTGAAATGCCTTCAGGAAGGCGCGGTAGACGTCCGGCTTGATCGGCTCGGCCGCAGCCATGAGGAAGCGGAGCGAGGACAGATCCAGCGTCTCCAGCACGGAAGCCGGGATGCGGCCCGGCCGCAGGCAGTGCTCGAAGGCGAAGTTCGGCGCGGACGAGGCGGTCGCGCGATGGCGCGAGATGGTCTCCAGCCACAAGGACGGCCGCTGGATGAAGGTGGAGGGCGAGAAGCCGTAGAGCGTGCCCCCGCCGATGGCGGTGTTCAGGTAATAGCCGATCAGCCCCATGTCGTGGTGCTGGGGGAGCCAGCAGACCGTGACGGGTTCGGGGTGGTCCAGCACCAGGGCGGAATTGGCGAGCACGTTGGCGTGGCTGACCATCACGCCCTTGGGCTCGCTGGTCGAGCCGGAGGTGTACTGCAGGAAGAGGAGTTCCCCGGTGCGCCGATCGACGGGCTCGGGCGCGGCGTCGCGCCAATCGGCGGTCGCGATCCAGGCGAGGCCGGCCAGCGCGCTCGCCTCCCCGTCCGCCTCCGCGCGGAGCGTGTCCAGGCCTTCGCGGCTGGTCAGCACGCCAGCCGCGCCGCAGTCCTGCGCGACATGGGCCATGCGGAAGAGCGCGGCCCCGGCGCCCGCTCCGAGCGGCGCGGGCGTGGGGGCCGGCACCAGGCCCGCCTGGATGCAGCCGAAGAAGGCGGAGATCATCTCCAGCCCCGCCGGATAGGCGAGGAGCAGCCGGTCGCCCGGGACCAGCCGCGGGTCCGCCCCGAGATGGCCGGCGATCAACCCGACCCGCTCGATGAACTCCGCATAGGTGAGCCGGTCGGCCACCCGGCCCTTGGCGTCGAGGAAGACATACAGCGGCTTGTCCGGCTGCGTGGCGGCCCACGCCTCCACCGACCCAAGTACGTTACCCATCGACTTCTCCGAACGCGCACCGTGGGGATATCAACGGAGGGGGCGGTCGCGATAGCCCCAAGAGTCGCACCCGCGCAGGCCGCCCTCAGGCCAGCCCGATCTCATGGAGGCGCTCCTGGAGGTAGGCGTGCGCCGTGATCGGTTCGGGGTAGCGGTCCGGCCGTCCCGGCCCCGTGCAGCCCGGCAGCGTACGGATCACGAAGTCGGGCCGGAAATGCAGGAAGAACGGCATGGAATAGCGCGCGACGGCCCGACGCTCCGCCGGGGGATTGACCACCCGGTGGGTGGTGGAAGGCAGGACGTGATTGGTCAGCCGCTGCAGCATGTCGCCCACGTTGCAGACCACTGCGCCCGGCGGCGGGTCGACCGGCAGCCAGCGGCCGTCGCGGTCCAGGAGTTCCAGCCCCGCCTCCTCCGCCCCGAGAAGCAATGTGAGGGCGTCGATGTCCTCGTGCGCGCCGGCCCGCACGCCGGGTGCGTCCGCGGCGACCGGCGGATAGTGCAGGAGGCGCAGGATGCTGTCGCCACCCCGCACCGCCTCCGCCAGGAGGCGGGCCGACGTCCCGAGATGACGCGCCAGCGCCTCGATCACGACGCCGCCGAGTTCGTCCAGCGCGGTGTAGAGCGCCTCCATGGCCGGCCGGAAACCCGGCCGCTCGTCCGGCCAGACGTTGTCGGCCATCCAGGCGCGCGCCGGGTGACCGGCCGAAAGGTCGCGGCCGACGTGCCAGAACTCCTTGAGGTCGCCGGCGGCGGCGCCCTTGGCGTTCTCCCGGCCGAGCGCGGTGTAGCCCCGCTGGCCGGACCCGCCCGGCACGGCATGGGCCAGCTTGTCCGCCTCCGGCAGGGCGAAGAGGGCCTTGGCCTCGGCGAGCGCGGCGTCCACGACCGCGGGCTCCAGGCCGGGGTCAAGGATGACCGCGAAGCCGTGGCGCCCCAGCGCCGAGCCGAGCGCGCGGGCGAAGGCGTCGGGATCCTCGGCGTGGAGGCCGAAGGGGACGCAGGCGACCTGGAGTCGAGGGTCGGACGCGGAGAGGTCGGCCATGGGCAAGGTGATAAGGCCGGCTGCGAGGAACGCGAAGCCTAATGGCCGCCGCCGGCCGCCGCGGCCGCACCCTGCCCCGGCTTGGCGGCGAACCAGATGGAGCAGGCCGCCACCACCATGAGGACGGCGAGGGCCTGGAAGAGCCGGTCGGTCGCCAGCATCACCGCCTGGCCCTGCACCATGGCCTCGAACTGGCCGAGCGCCTGGCCGTGGGTCAGCCCCGCACGGGCCAGCTGGTCCACCGCCGAGGCGCTGTCGAGCTGGTTCAGAAGCTGCTGGCGGCCGCTCCTGCCCCCATTGGCCCAGACCGTCGTCGAGACCGAGGTGCCGAAGGCGCCGGCCATGGTGCGGGTGAAGGCCAGCAGACCCGCCCCTCCGGCCAGCTCCTCCGGCTTCAGGGTGGAGAGGGCGGTGGCGAACAGCGGGACGAAGAACAGCGGCACGAACACGCCCTGCAGCAGCTGGGGCACGACGATCGCGGCGAAGTTGATGTTGGAGGCGAAGTTGGAGCGCATCAGCATGGTCGAGGCCAACCCGACCACGCCAATGAAAATCATCAGCCTCGGGTCGACCTTGCCCATCATGCGGGCGACGATCGGCGACATCACGATGGCGAAGAGGCCGCTCGGCGCCACCGCGAATCCGGCCCAGCTCGCCGTGTAGCCCAGATTGGTCTGCAGCCAGAGCGGCATGATGACCACGGCAGCGAAATAGGCTCCAAAGCAGAAGCACATCACGATCAGGCATATGGTGTAGCTGCGTGAGGCGAACACGCGCAGATTGATGATGGGATCCTTGTCGGTCAGCTCCCAGATCAGGAAGGCGATGAAGCCGACCACCGCCACGATCAGGAGCCCGCAGACGAAGGGCGAATGGAACCAGTCCTCGTCTTCACCCTTGTCCAGCATGATCTGCAGCGCCGCGATCCACACGATCATGATGAGCAGGCCCACCACGTCCACCGGGCGCCGGGCGGTGGCTTCGCGATGGCGGCCGAGCAGGCGCCAGGCGACGAAGGCTGCGGACAAGGCCACCGGCACGTTGATGTAGAAGATCCACGGCCAGCTGTAGTTGTCGCAGATGACTCCGCCGAGGATCGGCCCGGCGATGGGCGCGACCACCGTGGTCATCGCCCAGATCCCCATGGCCTGGCCGGCCAGCGCCTTGGGGAAGGTGCGCAGCAGAAGCGTCTGGGACAGCGGGATCAGCGGGCCGCCGGAAAGCCCCTGCATGATGCGAAAAAGCACCAGCACGCCGAGCGAGGGCGCCAACCCGCAGAGGGCGGAGCAGGCGCCGAACAGCGCCAGGGAAGTGCAGAACACCTTCGTCGCACCGAACCTCTGCGACAGCCAGCCCGTCAGCGGCACGGTGATCGCTTCGGCGACCGAGTAGGAGGTGATGACCCAGGTGCCCTCGTTGGCCGAGACGCCGAGGCCGCCGGCCATGTTGGGCACCGACACATTGGCGATGGTGGTGTCCAGGAGGACGACGAAGTTGGCGAGCGACAGCAGGAAGCCGGCGGTCCAGAGCGCAGCCCCGGTGAGCGGGGCGGGATCGGACGGGGCCTGCGCCTTGGCCTCGCGGCTGGCCTGCGCCGGCGGAGCGGTGGCGAAGACGGGCGCCATGCCCTCGCCGGAGCCGTCCGCGGAGGCGGGGAGGTCCGTCACGCTCAGCGCCCCGTCGCCGCAGGGTGCGCCGCGATATCCACCTTCGCCACCATGGACAGCCCAACCCGCAACGGATGGTCCCGCAGCTCCCGCCGGTCCAGGGCGATCCTCACGGGCAGGCGCTGCACCACCTTGATCCAGTTGCCCGTGGCGTTCTGCGCGGGGATCAGGGCGAAGGCCGCGCCCGTGCCGCCCGCCAGGCCCACGACCCTGCCGTGGAACACGACGCCCTTGCCGTAGCGGTCGGCGACCAGCTCGACGGGTTGGCCGATCTCCACCTTGCGGAGCTGCACTTCCTTGAAGTTGGCGTCCACGTACAGGCGGTCCAGCGGCACCACCGTCATCAGCTGGGCCCCGGTGGCGATCCGCTGGCCGACCTGGACCTGGCGCTGGGAGACCACCCCGTCGAAGGGGGCGCGGAGCACGGTGCGGGACAGGGCGAGGTTGGCCGTGTCCACCGCCGCCTTCGCAGCCATGACCTCCGGATTGTCCTCGGTTCGGGCTTCGCTGGTCAGCGCCTGGGAGGAAGCGAGCTCGCCCTGCGCCACCGTGCGGGCGGCCGCCGCCTGGACGCCCGCGGCCTTGGTCGCCTCCAGGTTGGCGAGCGCGGTCTGGTAGGCGTTCCTGGCCGTGGTCAGTTCCTCGCCCGACACCGCGCCGGAGGCGGAGAGCGCCTGGCGGCGGTGGAGGTCGATCCCCGTACGCTCCACGTTGGCGAGGTACTGCTGCACCCGCCTGACCGCGCGGCCATAGTCGGCCTCTGCCTGGGCGAGCTGGAGCCGGGCGTCGGCCGGGTCGATCACCGCCAGCACCTGGCCGGCCTTCACCGCCTGCGTGTTCTGGACGCGGACCTCCAGCACCTGACCACTCACCTGGGGCGTGATGACCGCGACGTCGGCGCCGACATAGGCGTCGTCGGTCTCCACCACGTGCGACAGCACCAGGACGTCGTAGAGGGCGTAGCCGAGCGCCGCGGCCAGCACGATGGCGAGCAGGATGGCGAACAGACGCCGCCGCGAGCTGCGGGGCTTGTCGGGAGCGGCGAGAGCGGGCGCCGGCGGCGGCGCGGCGGCCTCGGAAGGCGCGGCGCCCTGGCGAGGAAGGCTCTGGTCGTCGGGCATGGCGGAGACGTCCTGAAGATCAGCGGGCGGCCAGGCGTGGACCGACCGAGGCGGCGGTGAAGCCGCCGCCGAGCGCCTGCACCAGGGACACGTCCAGCGAGATCTGCTGCGCCTGGAGGTCGGCGACCTGGCGGCGGGCGGTCAGCGCCCCGTTCTCCGCGGTGAGCACGTCGAGGTAGGGGGACAGCCCGCCCCTATAGCGGAGCGTCGCCACGCGGTAGGCGTCGTTGGCCGAGACGAGCTGGCCCTGCGCGTCCTTCAGCTGGCTCTCCAGCGCGTGCTGGGCGGTGACGGCGTCGGCGACGTCGCGGAGCGCATTGGCGAGGGTCTGGTCGTAGCTGGCGGCGGCCTGGTCGTACTCAGCGCGCGCGCCGCGGTAGGCGCCCTCCAGTCGCCCCTCGGAAAAGATCGGCAGCCGGATGGCCGGACCCACGGCGCCGATGACGGAGGAGTACTGGAACAGTGTGTTGATGCCGAGCGACTGGGCCCCGTAGAGGCCCTGGAGATCGATGTTGGGATAGAAGTCGAGCCGGGCGACCCCCACGCGCTTGGAGGCCGCCTCCGCCCTCAGGCGCGCCGCGACCAGATCCGGGCGGCGACCGACCAGATCCACCGCCAGATGCGGCGGCAGGCCGAACGCCCGGGCCTGGCCTCCCGCTGGCTTGGCGATCTGGAGCCCGCGATCCGGACCGGCGCCCACCAGGGCGGCGATCTGATGACGGCTTCCCAGGATCTGGCGGTCGATGAGGTCGATATCACCCTGGGCGGCGGGCACGAACTCCGCCTGCTGGCTGACTTCGCCCCGAGTCTCCAGCCCGTTCTGCAGCCTCTGGCGCACCAGCTGCAGCGTCGCCTGGCGCACGGTGAGCGCGTCCGCCGCCGCGTCCCGATCGGCATACAGGCGGATCAGCTCGGCATAGGCGCTGGCCACAGCGGCGGTCAGCTGCAGTCGGGCGGCGGCGGCGTCCGCCTTCCCGGCCTCCTCCTCCGACGTCGCGGCGGCGAGCGCGGCGCGGTTTCTTCCGAAGAAGTCGAGCTGCCAGTCGAGGTCCGCGGCGATACGTGTCTGGGTGTGGAAGCCGGCAGGCAGGAACGGCTGAAAGTCTGGCGGATAGCCCTCGTTCAGGCTCTGCTTGGTTGTCTGGATGCCGCCCTCACCGCTGAACTGCGGCAGCAGCGCCGCGCGCGTCGTCTCCACCGTGGCGGTGGCGGACCGGACCCGCGCCTGCGCGACCTTGAGGTTGGGCGCGCCCTGGAGCGCTTCCGTCTCCAGCGCGTCCAGCTGGGCGTCGCCATAACCCTCCCACCAGCGGTCCGTCGGCCAGTCCACCGCCGGGGCGGCGAAGCTCTGGGCGGTGGCGTAGGCCTGCGGCTGGGAAAGCGCCGGCTTGGGCCCGAGCGCCGGGGCGCAGCCCGACAGGGTCGTCGTACCCATGAACAGGCCGGCGACAAGGCAAGGCGCGCCCGCTCGTTTGAGCGGGTTGCGGCCCTTCCTGCACCCCCGTCCGTTGGACGCCATACCGCCTCGACATACGAGAAATTAGACCGTACGGTACGGTCAGTGCCGCAGACATACGCTCCTGCTGCACCGCGTCAAGCCTGGAGCGTTCGGTCGAGAGATGGACGAAGGAGCCTTACGCAACACGGCGCGCGACACGCGACGCCAGGGCATCATCGATGTGGCGCGAGCCGTCTTCCTGGCGGAAGGGTTCGCAGAAGCGTCCATGTCGGCCATCGCGGCGCGGGTCGGCGGCTCCAAGGGGACGCTCTACAACTATTTCCCTTCCAAGCAGGACCTGTTCGCCGCGGTGATCCAGGACGAGTGCGACCGCAAGCAGGCCGCCCTGTTCGACAGCCTGCGCACCGAGGGCGACGATGTCCGCACCGTGCTGAAGCTGGTGGGCGAGCGCTACGCCGAGCTCGTCTTCAGCGACGACTCCGTCCTGCTCTCGCGGGCGGTGATCGCCGAGTCGGCCCGCTTTCCCACGCTCGGCCACATCTTCAACGAAGCCGGGCCGCGGCGCGGGCGCGTCCGGCTGGCCGTCTATCTGCGCGAGCGGATGCAGGCCGGCCTGCTGAGGACGGCCGACCCCATGCTGGTGTCCACCCAATTCCTCGAGATGTGCCTCGGCGGCCTGCTCCGGCAGCGGCTGATGAACGTCATTGCCGAGCCGCAACCCGCTGAGCGCCGCGCCCATGTGGACGCAGCGGTGGAGGTGATCCTGGTCGCCTACGCGCCTGCCGGGGCCTGAGCCCCAGCGCCAGGCGCGCGGCTCAGGCCTGCATGGTCCAGCCCTCCACCCCCATGGCCGCCTGACGCAACGCCTCGGAGCGGGTGGGATGGGGGTGGGAGGTGCGCGCCACGTCCTCGGACGCGCCGCCGAACTCCATCGCCACGCAGTACTCGCCGATCATCTCGCCGACCTGGGGCCCGATCATGTGGACGCCCAGGATGCGGTCCGTTTCCGCGTCCGCCAGCACATTCACGAAGCCTTCCGCCTCATGGTTCACCTTGGCGCGGCTGTTGGCGGTGAAGGGGAACTTGCCCGCCTTGTACCTGACGCCCTGAGCCTTCAGCTCCTCCTCGGTCTTGCCGACCCAGGCGACCTCGGGTGCGGTGTAGATCACGCCGGGGATCACGTCGTAGTTCACGTGCCCGGCCTTGCCGGCGATCAGCTCGATGCAGGCCACCGCTTCGTCTTCGGCCTTGTGGGCCAGCATGGGGCCGTGGGTCACGTCGCCGATGGCCCACACGCCGTCCGCGGCCGTGCGGTAATGGTCGGTGTCGATGAAGCCGCGCCCGTCGGTCTTCAGCCCCACGCTCTCCAGCCCGAGGCCTTCGCTGTAGGGCCGCCGGCCGACCGCCACCAGCACCACGTCGGCCTCCAGCGTCTGCGCCTCGCCGCCGGCCTGCGGCTCCACCGTCAGCCTCACGCCCGTCTCGCTCTTCTCGGCGCCTGTGACCTTCACGCCCAGGCGGAACTTCATCCCTTGCTTGGTCAGCGTGCGCTGGAAGGCGGTGGCGACCTCCCCGTCCGCGCCCGGGACGATCCGGTCGAGGAACTCCACAACCTCCACCTGCGCCCCGAGCCTGCGCCACACCGAGCCGAGTTCCAGCCCGATGATGCCGGCGCCGATCACGATCAACGTCTTCGGCACCTCGGGGATCGCCAGCGCGCCGGTGGAGTCCACGATGCGCGCCTGGTCGACCTCCACGCCTGGCACGCGGGACGGCTCGGAGCCGGTGGCGATGACGATGTTCTTCGTCTCCAGCGTCTGTTCGGAGCCATCCTCGGCCACGACCCGAACCTTGCCGGGGCCGGCGATGGAGCCCGCGCCCTTGATCCAGTCGGCCTTGTTCTTCTTGAAGAGGAAATCGATGCCCTTGGTCAGGGTGGTGACGCTGTCGTCCTTCTGCTTGTGCATCTGGGCGAGGTCGAGCTCGGGCGTGACCTTGATGCCCAGCGAGGCGAAGCCGTTCCGGGCCTCGTCGAACATCTCCGAGGCATGCAGCAGCGCCTTGGACGGGATGCAGCCCACGTTGAGGCAGGTGCCGCCCAGCGTCTTTCTTTTCTCCACGCAGGCGACCTTGAGCCCGAGCTGGCCGGCGCGGATGGCGCCGTTGTAGCCGCCCGGGCCGCCCCCGATGATAACGACGTCGTACTGGGTCATTTCTCTTCCTTGAAACGGCGCAGAAGCGCTTCGCGCCGCGCCTCCGGATCAATCCGGCGTGGGCCGGCCGGATCGGACCAGTCGATCACCTCCAGGCCGGGTACGCGTATGAAATCCTTGATGTTGCTCGTCACTACCGGCCACCCGCGGTTAAGCGCCTGCCCCGCTATGAGGCTGTCGACCGCGTTGATCGAGGCGCCCCGCAGGCGCAGATCCACCCGCACACGGGCGGCTGCGATGGCGTCCTCCGCCGTCCAGGGCTCCACCTGCGCCCGCTCCACGAAGCCGTCCACCAGGGAGAGCTCCATCTCGGGTTTGCGACTGATCATGGCTCCATAGACGAGTTCGTGGAGCACGAAGCTGGAGATCACGATGCCGCCAGGAGCCGAAATCGCCTCTTCGATCCGCTGTCGGTAATGCGGCGCACGGTTGCCGAGCGCGTCGATGGCGACACAGGTGTCCAGGAAGCTGATCACTTGTCGAAGCTCACGGGCTCCGGCCAGATCAGGTCATCGCGAGGCGGATAGGACAGCTGTTCGTCGCCGCGGATGGCGTCCATGCGCGCCCAGAACTCGCTCCACGTCTCGGTGACCTTCAAAGGCTCCAGGATCACCGCGTCCCCGTCCTTGCGGACGCTGACCTCCGTGCCCTCGAACCGGAACGCTTTGGGCAGGCGCACCGCCTGGCTGCCGCCGTGGGTGAAAAGCTTGGCCCGCGTGCTCACCGCAGCCTCCGTAGCTACAGCGTGTAGATATGGACGGTGGAGGTGTTCGTCAACCTAGCCGCAAGATGGCGTAACGGGCGGTCTGGCCTGACCCACTTGTGGTCGGGTGGTCGTCCTTCAGAATGATGGTGTCACCAGCGACGGCGTCAGGATTTGGGCCTGCGCCAAGCATCATCGAGAGACGACCATGAAGCATTATGCCGGAGTCGATGTGTCCTTGGAAAGCTCCAGCATCTGCGTCGTAGACGCGGAGGGGCGGATCATCGGTGAGAGCAAGGTTCTCAGTGAGCCGGATGCGCTGATCGCCTGGTTTGCTGCGTTGGGGAGCCCGCTGGAGCGGATCGGGCTTGAGGCGGGGCCTCTGTCGCAATGGCTGCATGCGGCTATGGCCAAGGCGGGTTTGGCGGTGGAGCTGCTGGAGACCCGCCACGTTCGCAACGCCTTCAAGATCATGCCGGTGAAGACCGACAAGAAGGACGCCCGCGGGATCGCGCAGCTCATGCGGCTGGGCTGGTTCCGCCCTGTGCATTGCAAGTCCGCGCCCGCTCAGGAGGTGCGGGCCATGCTGACGGCGCGCAAGCTGCTGCAGGGCAAGCTCCACGATGTGGAGATGAGCATCCGCGGGATATTGCGCGGCTTTGGGCTGAAGGTGGGGCCGACGACGCCCAAGACGTACGCCGCCCGGGTCACCGACTTGGTCGAGGGCCATTCCACCTTGGAGGTGATCGCCGCATCCCTGCTGAAGGCGCGTGAGGTGCTGGCCGAGGAACTGCGTGGGCTCGAGCGGCGGGTGCGGGCGCTGGCCCGCGAGGACGAGCGCACGAAACGGCTGATGACCACGCCCGGCGTGGGGGTTCTGGTCGCGCTGACCTTCGTGGCGGCCATAGACGATCCGCAGCGCTTCCGCTCATAGCGAGCCGTGGGCCCGCACTTCGGCCTTACCCCGAGGAAGTACCAATCCGGAGAGACGGACTACACCGGCCGCATCTCCAAGATCGGGAACACCGGCGTACGCGCCATGCTCTACGAGGCCGCCAATGTGATCCTGACCCACAGCGTCAAAGGCTCTGACCTGAAGACCTGGGGGCTCGCCGTCGCCAAGCGCGCTGGCATGCGCAAGGCCAAGGTCGCGCTCGCCCGCAAGCTCTCCGTCGTGCTGCACAGCATGCTGCGCGACCAGACCACTTTCGTCGCCTACAGGAGCGCGCCCGCCATGGCCGTCTGATCCACAGGAGACGATACCCTCTTCGGAAGGGGCCTCACCGTCGCCCTTCCGGAGCCCAGTCCCTTCGCCGGGACGATGGATCTCGTCAGGCCGCAATGTCCGTAGCAGCACCACCAGGTGACTGCGCCTATTGAAAGATCGGCCGGCGAATCCTCAGCCAACACCATAGAGCAGCGGCCTGACCGACTGCGGACAGAAGCAAGCCTCCGGCGAAGAGACCAAGCTCCCGGGATTGACACGGAGAAGCCCGTTACAGAAGCGGACGTTCGCGGAGCGGGCTGTGGGTGAGGAGCGGACATCCAGCCGCCGTCCTAACCTGACGTTCGCGGATCGCCCTGTTTACACCAGTAGTGAGGAGCCATTTCGGCCAAGGTGACTGTTCTCCATGCGGTATTGTCATCGTCTCGCGGCACAGCAACTTCCACGTGTCCGCCCCAATACCAAAGTCTTTCTTGGCAAACACCGCAGGCTGGAAGTATGACGATCCGGCCGTTTTCCGCCCTTGAGACACAAGCAGTCGCTACGATCTTCTTATTCTTGGTAAAGGCTTCGCAGATCGCTCCTACCTCATAGCAAAGCGCGACGGCGCTGTTCGCGAAGTCAGGCGTGCTTGAGACCAGGATATCTCCGTCCGCGGCATACATCGCGGCCGCACCGGCCCACGCTTGGCCTGGAAAGCGCCGCTCGACAAAGTCGACCGCGGCGTCGACCAAACGCTGATCTAAATGCAAGTCACTCATCGCACGGGTTCCCACAATTGATCGTCGCTAAAGACGAACGTGCTCCGTTTCCGCATGGGCGGTGAGGCGCGCGGACAGCCGTCCTCGACGTCCTCGAGGGGCATGAGCTTGCATAGGCCTTCCGGCCGCAAGCCGACGTTCACGCCAGAGAGGCTCCGCCCTTGTTCCTGGGGGGCTTGGCGGAAGCGCGATCCGCCCGCTCCCCGCCTCACACGTCCAGGAGCAGGCGCTGCGGGTCCTCGATGGCGTTCTTCACAGAGACGAGGAAGGTCACCGCGCCCTTGCCGTCGACGATGCGGTGGTCGTAGCTCAAGGCGAGGTACATCATCGGGCGGATCAGCACCTGGCCGTTCACCGCCATCGGCCGCTGGACGATGTTGTGCATGCCGAGCACGCCGGATTGGGGCGCGTTCAGGATCGGGGTGGACATCAGCGAGCCGTAGACCCCGCCGTTGGTGATGGTGAAGGTGCCGCCCTGCATGTCCTCGATCGAGAGCTTGCCGTCGCGCGCCTTCTTGCCGAGCGCGCCGATCGCCTTCTCGATCCCGGCCAGCGACATCTGGTCGGCGTCGCGCACTACCGGCACCACCAGGCCCCGCTCGGTGCCGACCGCCACGCCGATGTCGTAGTGGTTCTTGTAGATGACGTCCTGGCCGTCGATCTCGGCGTTGACGTCCGGAACCTCCTTCAGCGCGGCGATGCAGGCGCGGGTGAAGAAGCTCATGAAGCCGAGCTTCACCCCGTGCTTCTTCTCGAACACGTCCTTGTACTGGTTGCGAAGCGCCATGACATTGATCATGTCGACCTCGTTGAAGGTGGTCAGCATGGCCGCGCTGTTCTGCGCGTCCTTCAGCCGCCGGGCGATGGTCTGACGCAGGCGGGTCATGCGCACCCGCTCCTCGCGCTCGCCGATGGGGCGCGGCGCGCTCGGCGCAGCGGCCACGATCGGT
>CAXUCS010000038.1:0-12618 GCA_964249365.1 uncultured Caulobacteraceae bacterium
GCCCGGGTCACCCCTCGATGGAAACCCCGGGTCAACTCTCAGCGGAAATCAACACCCAGAGCGCCCGCCCGTCGCGCTCGGGCACGCCCCACTCCTGGTCGTGGTAGGCGCAGTAGAGGGCGTCCTGCCCCGCCCAGGCGCAGCGCGGCCGACCGTCGCCGATCGTGGCCGCCTCAGGCTTCATCACCGGGCTCCTGGTCACGCGGCGGCGGGGGCGGACGCGGCACGCTCTGCGCGTCGAGGTCCAGCGGGTAGTCGGCGTAAAAGACCGGGTAGCGTCCCGTCTCGCCCTGCTCCACGACGCCGAGCAGCTCCGTCAGCCAGCCGGCGTAGGTCCAGTCCCGCCCCGCGCCGAGCGCCGTGAGCCGGGGGTAGGCGTCCAGGAAGCGCGCGGCGAGCTCGCGGGCGGAAAGACTGTCTGCGCCCTTCCAGCCGAAGTAGCCCGGGTCCGCCGAGGTGTAGGCGCAGACGAGGCCGCTCTCCGGTCGCCAGTCTCGAAGGGTGAAGCCGTCGTCCTCCACGTTGCTCGCGCAGGTCATCGGGCAGCGCCAGTGCATGCCGCTCGGCGAGAGCCCCGGCGAGACCCGCAGGCGCTGGTAGCCGGCCTTGTGCAGCTCGTGCACCATGGCCACCACCCTGCCCGTCCGGCGCGCGACGGGGCTGGCCGGCGGCGCCAGCGAGATCCGCCTCACGCCCATGTCGCGAGCGCTCTGCGGTCCAGGTCCTTGTTGCCCTGCATGCTGCAGCCTAGACGCGGCCGCAGACGCCGGCCAGCTGCGGCCGCTCCCGTGAGGCTCCGTGATCTGGCGGCTGTTCCGCAGGACCGCTGACGTAGAACCCGCCGAGGTCGTCGGCGGAGCCGCTGCGGGCTTGGGCGGCCTCGGCGATCCGCGCCGCCCCATTCTCGCGGCGCTCGATCAGCTTGGCCTACCTTGGCGTGAGACCCGCGCCGCCCTCGCCGAGCGCTATGGCGTGCAGCCGCATCCGGCCTACCGGTGGGAGGTCGTGGAGACACCCGGGCGACCCGTCAGCGGGCTGCTCTGGCCGATGTCGGTGCAGATGCTCCCACAGTTCCTTCGCGGCTTCCCGCCCGGTCGCCTCTCCAGCGTCGCGTCTTGGGGTGACGATGCCGAAGAGAACATCCAGCGGGCGGCCGAGGAGGTCGGTCGGCTGCTCGGGCCGGCCCACGTCCACACCCGCTACAACACGCGCACCTGCGAGTGGCGCGCCGGAGCCGCCAGCGTGCGCCTGGTCAGCTGGCCGCCCGAGCTGCAGACCTCACGCCTCACGAACTCGGCCCACGCCCGCGACCCCCGAATCATCAAGGGCTGCCACGTGGAGGTGGAGACGGGCTTCCGGCCTTCGCCGACGACCGAGGAGGAGGTCTGGCTGGAGAGCTTCTCGCCTCTCGGCTCCATCCGGGGAGACCGCCTGATGCAGCGGAAGGACGTGGTCGACCTCGCCCCGCCCGAGGCGCAGATCGCGTTCGTCCGCGAGCCGGGCCGTCACCTGAAGAAGACCTTCGGCCTCGTCGGGGCGTCATCCGACCGGCAAGCCCTCATCTTCTGCCACACGCAGCTGTACCTCGCACGGGCGAGCAGCATCGAGGCGTTCCGGGTCGAGCGCCTGCTGGCGGCCAAGGGCGGCGGAGGGTCCTACCTGGACGTGATCTGCCGGACGGGCGAGGCGGACTGTCCGACCAAGCGGTTGCGGATCCATTCCGCTGACGAGCCCGACGCGCTGAACGACTCTGGCGCGGCGCTGGCCGGCTTCTTCGGCGCGCCCTTCCAGCTGGCGGAGCCCTACCCGGACGTCTGAAAACGGCGTGAAGGCAGGCGAGGTCCTGGACGCCTGCGGCCGTCGACGCTGCAGAGCATGTGGCAGATCACTTGCGGCTTCACGCGAGACCTCAGCAGTGATTAGCGGCGGCGGCCGAAGAGGGTGGCCAAAGGCGCGCCGACCAGCAGCGGCAGGCCTAGGAACAGCACGTGGCAATGCGAGAGAACTCCGACCGCCACGGACAGCACGAGAGCCGCGAGGAGGATGACGACGCCGGTGATGGTCATGTCCGCCTCAACGTGAGGAGAAGCGCTCGTAGGCGGTGATGCGTCGGACCAGCGGGTCGACCTCCGCCTGGTAGATCTCACGCTGCAGGAACGCCACCTCCGCCTCCTGCGCGTCCAGGTCGACGTCGATGTACCAAGCTCGCGGTCCCCCCTGCCCGTCGGGGTTCCAACGGTAGCCTCGCCGTCTCAGGGCGCCCTTCAAGTCGAAGGGGGCGTTCTCGGCCCAGACGCGCGCCTGCGGCCGGCGCGCCCGGTCGAGCAGCTGCGCAAGGCCGGTCCGGCCGCTGCGGGGATGGGTTCTTGCCAGGAGCTCGATGCCGGCCAGGCAGTCGTGCACGGCACGGTGGCGCTCGTAGAAGAAGCCCGCCCCGGCCGCGAGGTAGGCCAGCTTGGTTCCTTCGTACCCCTCCCCCGCCCAGTCGATCTCGCACATGGAGCAACCCCAAGGCTTGCCGGCGAAGCTCGCGTTCAGTCGCTCCAGAAAGCGGCGGTCGAAGGCGGCGTTGTGGGCGATCACGATGGCGGCGTCGGCCATGAAGGCGGTGACCTCGGCGGGGTCGATGCTGCGGCTCGCAACCATGGCGTCGTCGATCCCTGTGATGGCGGTCACCTCAGGCGGGATGGGCCGGCTCGGCTCCCGGAAGCCTTGGAAAGCGGGGCGTACCTCGAAGACTTCGCCCGCCGGTCCGTAGGTGAAAGGGACCATGGCAAGTTCGATGACCTCGTCGTGCTCCGGGTCCAGTCCGGTTGTTTCGGTGTCCACGTAGAGCGCGAGACGGGTCTGGACATCCCCCGAGGGAGTCGCGCCGACATGCGGCGTCAGCTGTCGCAGCACTCGGTAGGCTCCGGACTGCTCCAGGAGACCGGCCATGGCTTCCAGGTCGGCGGGCTTGGCGGCCTTCGGGTCGACGTTGATCACTCTGCGGCGTCCGACTCGGCCAGCAGGTCTGGCGGGCCCGCGAGGCTAGCGCGCTCGCCCGTGAAATTCGACAGGGTGACGCCGACCAGCCGGACGCCCTTCCGTGGTGGGAAGACCGAGCGGACGAGGGCGAGGCTCGCCGTGTGCAGCGCCGAGCGGCACTCCACGGCGGCGGGGAAAGAACGGCTGCGCGTGCACTGCCGGAAGTCCGACCACTTGACCTTGACGGTCACCTGGGACGGCGCACTCGCCTCGACCTCGGCCTGATCGGCGATGTGGGCGAGACCATCGACGGCCTCCTGCCGCGCCTGCGGCCCAAGTCCGACCGCTCGCACCTGGACGGCGCGCTGGCCCACTACCGCGAGGCCCGCAAGGGACTGGACGAGCTGGCGGTCGGCCACAAGGGCGGCAGGCTGCACCCCCAGTACGTGGCTCGCATGCTCAGCGAGGCGGCCGCCGACGACGCGGTCTTCACCTTCGACGTGGGCACGCCGACCATCTGGGCGGCGCGCTACCTCCAAGCGAACGGGCGGCGGCGCCTGATCGGCTCGCTTAATCACGGCTCCATGGCCAACGCCATGCCCCAGGCCATCGGGGCCCAGGCCGCCTACCACGGCCGCCAAGTGGTCTCGTTGTCGGGCGACGCGGCTTCACCATGCTGATGAGCGACCTCTTGACGCTGAACCAGGAGAAGCTGCCGGTGAAGGTGGTGGTGCTCAACAACGGCACGCTGGGCTTCGTGGAGATGGAGATGAAGGCGGCCGGCTTCCTCGACACGGGCGTGGAGCTGGTCAACCCCGACTTCGCCGCCATGGCGAGGGCAGCCGGCCTGTTCGCCCGCCGCGTGGAGGACCCGGCCGAACTGGAGGGCGCGTTGCGCGAGGTGCTGGCCCATCCCGGCCCCGCGCTGCTCGACGCCGTCACCGCCCGCCAGGAGCTGTCAATGCCGCCGCACGTCGGGGTGGAGCAGGCCAAGGGCTTCGGCCTTTGGCTGGCCAAGGCCGTAATCGACGGGCGGGGAAGCGAGATCATAGACCTCGCCCGCACCAACCTCTTCCATTGAGGCGCCTGGAGCGCCTGAAATGCCGGTCGGCACACTCCCGAGGTCAGCTCGGGTTGGAGAAGCTGAAGTGCGATCAACAAATCGACAGAGTGCTCCGAGCTGAGCCGTTGAGTCAAAGCGCCTAGGGCGTAGGAAGTTCAGGTAAATCTCTGCCGGGACTCGCCCTCCTAACCACCTGCCTCCTACCGAATGACGTGCTCGCATCCACCCTGAATTGCTCCTGACAGAAAGCGTGCAGCCGACGCTGTTTGGCAATACACCTTCGTGAGGACATGGCGGCATCAACACCGGCGGTCGCAGGATGGAAGAACGGTCCAGCGAACTCCCGCCTGCGCTGGCGGTGGTGCGCACCAAGTGCAGACCATGCGCCGGCTAGGCTAGAGCCGGCAAATCCGCCCTTAAAGGCCGCATCAACTGCCCGGGATCAGGTAGGCCGCCAGACAGCAGAGCAGGAGAACTTCGAGAAGCATCGACAGGCGTTTCGCATAGGCGACCTGCTCTCTGCCTATAAAGGAGAGGAAGAAAGGCCAGTTCTTCCGTTCGTTCCGGGCGGAGGCCTGAGCCCAGGCTTCCGTGAAGGAGCGGTAGTTGGCCCAGCCCATCGCCGCGCCGCAGATTACCCACATGATGACGATCGTGAGCGGGTTCAGGTGGGTGGTCATAGCTTGTCCAAGAACCTTGCTGTGGCGACGCGAACACCAAGTGTTCCCCCCTGGTCTTCTACTGACAGTCGATTCCTCGACTAAGCATCACGACCGCCCTTCGGGAGTGGCCGCCGCCACGTCCAACCCCTTCGCGTGCGCGAGCTGATCACCGAAGAGCGCCACGGTGGCGACGTCGAAGGCAAGGTGGCCAACGTAGATGCAGGCGACGATCGCGATCAGTCGCCTCCGGTGACGCAGGCCGTAGAGCAGGGCGAGGCTGGCCGCCACGTGCACCAGCATCGACGGTCCTCGTAAGGCGAGGTTGATAGCGATAGAGGCCGACGCGCGCCAGTAGACGGCCGTCTCGACGGCGATCACCAGGATCGTGAACAGAACCAAGGCTCGGACAGGATCGTCGGCTCGCCGGGCGAACCCGTAGCGTCCGCACTCCTCCACCAGGACGGCGAAGCCGAGCATCACACCAATCCCCGCCAGAGGATGGCGCGGCAGCGCGGCGGCGAACGGCGCCAGGATGACGAAGGAGAGCACCATCGGCCACACCGTCGCGCGCACGAGATAGAGGCCGAAGCCAAGCAGTCCGGGCCTACGTGCGCCTGGAGTCCAGAACAGGCCATAGTCGACCCAGGCCGGCAGGCGCCGGGCAGAACCCGGGGGCCCGTCCAGAGAGAAGATCGTCATCGTGCACCCTTATAGGCTGTGATCTGGGAAGCTGATCGGCAGGTCGACTTCGAGCCGCTTCTCCATTGGCGCGCGTCGCTGGCTCAAGTCCTCGGGCTGGTCTCCGGGGGACCAAAGCCGCGCGTCGTCGCGCCGCTCATCCAGCTCGGAGGTCGCGTCCTCCTCCCGCTCCCTGTCCGGCTTGGACGGCGCATCCGGCTCGTTCGGGTCTTGCAACGGGGCCTTTTCGATCGCCGCCAGCTCCTCGGCGGCGATGAGGTTCATCCCCGACTCTATCCCGAGCCTCTGGACCAGGAGGGCGCGATCGTCGGTCACCAGGCTGAAGTCGTGGACGCCGCGCGAGGCCTGCACATAGAGGGTGGCCACATCGCCGCCCCGGCTCGCCATCACGCCGATCGGCGCGACCTCCATGGTCAGCGACTGGCTGCGATGGCTCGTCATGGCGTAGCCCGGGCCGACGAACTTCAGATGCGGGTCGTCCTTCTCCAGGTCGATCAGGGCGCCGGACGCGAGCCTGACCTGAAGTTGATCTCCCTTGTCGGCCACCGGCGTGAAGGTCTCGCCGGTGTAGAGCCCCCGCTTGTCGTCCGATCGCTCCCAGACCATGTCGGCGCCCAGGTGCACCTGGCCGCCCTCCCGGGGTTCATAGACCTGGAAGGGCAGCTGGGACGCCCGCGCCGTGCGGTTCAGGTCTATGGTGACCTGCCGCCCGCCCACATCGCGTGCGGACAGCAGGTTCACCCGTCCACGGTTATCGACGCCGGTGATCTCGAGGTGCGCCCCGCGTGACACGCCTGCGGCCCGCGAGCCGGCGTGGAACACCAGGACCTGCCCGATCTCGTAGGCGCCGGCGTCCAGGCGCTGCGGCCCGTGCATCTGCACCGCCACCAGCCGCTCGCCTGCGACGCCGACCGGCGTCGCCTCGCCCCGTTCGACGAGCGAACTGACCACGAGATCGTTCACCAGGCTGCGCTGCGCCTGGGTCTGGACGATGATCGGCCGACTGCGGCCGGCGTCCTTGCCCTCGCTCCACAGCGCGTATGCAGCCTGTGCGAGGGCGGTGTCGCCCTCCCCGCGGCCGACCTCGGTCACACGATCGCCGAGCAGCCGCAGCCCCTTCGTTCCTTCTCCTCGGGAGAGCGTCGTCACAATGTGGAGGAGCTGCGGATCCTTCTGCCGCATGATCTGCTCGACCTTGGCGAGCGGGACCTCTTCGTTGATGAGGTGGCGGAAGGGAGCGCCCGCGCCCGGCGAGTTGTGCTGGCGGGTGTCGCCCACCAGCACGACCTTCTCGATCTTCAGGGCATCGGCGATGCGCAGCAGCTTTCGCGCGTCGGTGTTCGACATCATCGAGGCCTCGTCGACGATGAGCCCCCTCCCCTTCCACTCACGGCGCTCCTCCGCGGTCGCCCGGGCGCCGGGCTCGGCGAGCCTGCCGTAGCGGGTGGTCATCCAGGCCAGCACGGCCGCCTCGGCGCCCGCCTTCTCCGCCAGGTTCGCCTTGGCGGAGTGGCTGGGGGTCACGCCGAAGAAGCTGAGCCCCCTCTCCTCCGCCGCCCGCACCACCACCTCAAACAGGGTGGTTTTCCCCACCCCGGCGGCGCCATGAACAGCCACCACCCGGTCGGCGCTCGTCAGGATCAGCGCCGCGGCCGCGGTCTGACCCGCGTTCATCGGGTGCAGGTGTCCTGCGCGCAGGACCGCGTCCGGCGAAACGCGCTTCAGCCCGGCCTGCGCACTGAACAGCGCTCGCCCGGCTCCAAGGCCCCAGCGCATCCGCTCGACGATCTCGGCCTCGACGCCAAGCGACCTCGCCGTGGTCACCCCGCTGAGCAGGGTTGCATCCGCGACGCGGACCCGTCCGTCGTCCACGAGCACGTCGAGCTGCCGTTCTAATCGAGTGGCCGTGATCGCGGGCGAGGCCTCCAGCGCGCGGGCGAGCACATCGTGGCGGGTGAACACGGCCCGCTGCGCTTCGTTGACCTGCAGCCCGTAAGAGACAGCCGCCCGGGCGGCCACGTCCCGGCCTTCGGTCCGCTCCCCACGACCGAAGCCGTAGGGGTCGCGCCTGGGACTCAGCCGATCGCCGACCGCCGTCGTGATACGCGCCAACTCCGAGGCGATCAGCCCGATTCGACCCTCCCGCCGATCCGTGACGTCCCGGCCGGCGTCGGCGAGCTCAGCGCTGGCGACCACCTCCTTCGGCGAGAAGCCGGCAGCCGCCGCTTCCCGCTCCCACCTTGCGAGCAGCTGGTCGGGGGCGACCTCCAGCTTCCTCGGCCGGTTCAGCCGCTTGACGACGTCCTTCGCGGCCCCCGTTTCCGGTTGGCTCTCGGCCAGGTTCTTCTCGACCCGGTCTGTGGCTTTGGAGAAGGCCGCGAGCTGGGCCGCCGAGAAGGCCGCCAGCTCGAACGTGCCGCTCTTATGCTGGCGAATGTCGTACCCCAGGGTCTGCACCCGCTCCGCCAGGGCGGCGCGGTAGATCTGGCCGAGCAGAACCTGGTTGGCGAACAGCCCCCGCGGCTCCAGAGCACGCCAGTCCTGCACCTCTTCGACGAAGGTGGCGTTGGCGACGACCACGTGGCTGTGCAGCTGCGGGTCGCCCTCGCGCGAGGAGCTGTGGGTGGTGGAGGCGTAGAGGAGGTTGCCCGTCTGCTTGAGGGATCGCTCGCCGTTCTCGTTGCGGAGCCGGGCGTGGGCGAGGTGCGCTTCGGCGTAGGTCATGGCCTCGCCGACGGCCTCACGATGCGCCGCCGCCAGCCTGACATCCCCGCCCACGAGCAGGGCCACGCTGACGCCCTTGGGAGCGGAGAAGGTGAGGTCGGCGCCGGGTCTGTGCGCGGTGTTCAGGGGAGGCGCGACGCCCGTCGCGGCCGCCTCCCGTTCGACCTTCTCCAGCTTGGATAGGGGCGCGCCTTCCGGATCGGGATTTCTCCCGCCCATGACCTGCTTGAAGTCGTCCGCCTTTGCGACGCCCGCGAGTTGCAGGCGTTCCGCGCCCCTGCCACCCCACTCCAGTTGGGTGTCCTCGGGCGTCACCGGCTGGCCGATGTAGTAGTCGTCCTTGGCGTAATACTCGGCCTTTCCAGCCGAGGAGATCCCGCTCACGCTGAGCATGTCCGGCGTCCTGTTCGAGATTGGGTTCGAGAAGACGCGCGCCCTCTTGGCGCGCGGTCTGCGAAGGCGCCCGCTAGCGGGTCATCTCCATCTCTCGATCCCAGTCCCGGTCGGGCTCGCGCTCCGGCTCTTGTTCGAGGGCGACTTCAGCAGTGACGGCGAGGTCCGCCGACATCTGCCGCTTCACCCGCGCCGCTGCGCTCTGACCAGGCAGCGGGCGTTCCCCATCGACGGCGCGCTCAGGGCTGCTCACGAAGGGCTGGGACTCTCCCGCGGCGGGTTCGCCGAACGTCGGTTGTCCAAGCGCCAGCGAGGCTTCCTCGCCGTCCGCCTCCCGGTCCTTCCGGCGCTCCTTTTCCGACGGCCGCCCGGCATCGTCAGCCTGGTCGCCGCGGTCCTCGTCGACGTCTTCCCTGCGGCGAGCCCGTGCGCCCGACTGCAGGTCGAGGCTCGTCCCCATCACCCCGGTGACGGCCAGGCCGAGTGCAGCTCCGAGGGCTTCATGGCGATGCGTTTCGGCGTAGTGGATCTCGCCCGTGGTGACGTTCTCGCCGATCTCCAGACCAGCCTCGTTATCCGGCTCCCGAAGGATCTCGCCCTCCTTCTGGAAGACGGAAAGCCGCGCGGGCTCGGAGGCGTCATGGCGTCGGTCTGCGTGCGTCTTCTGCACCCGGACGGCCTGGTCTTCCTCCTCTCGCCTCCGCAGCAGTTCGGCCTGGACCGTCGGCAAGTCCATGGGGCGCGCGATGAGCTGCTTGTCCTGGTCCGAGGTGTCCTCCTCGTCCTCGCAGGCGGTATCGGCGGGAGTGATCTCCATCAGCGGTTGAAGGCTCCCGCCATCCTGGGCGCTTTGGGCGGCCTCGTTCCCCTCGACACGCGCCCCGGGCCCACGACTCCGCGCGAGGCCGGTAAGAGCTGCAAACGCCGGCTTCTTCACCGGCGACCGGAGCTCGTCCGAGATCGAGGCCTCCTCCTCCTTGGGGCTCGCCTTGCCGGCCGGCGCCTCGATCCCCGTCACCGCCTTCGCCGAGGGTTTCGGTCCATCGTCCGCCGGTCGCGCCGTTCCCGCCAAGCCGTCAGGCTTGGGGCTGTCGTCCCGTGCATCGAAGCGCTTGCGGAGCCGGTTCAGGTAGTCGTCAACAGGGTCGGTCGGCTTCGGCACGAACCCCGGCGTCCGCTTGTCCCTCTCCACGTAGGCGATCTTGATCGGCGCGATCGGGAAGGGGCCGGAACGCCTCACGTTGGAGACGCGGATGATGCCCTCCAGCGCCGGAAGGTTGAACACGTCCTCCGGCAGCAGGATGGGCTCCAACTCCTCCTTCGGGGTCAGGCCCACGCCGTCGCGGATCGAGTTGGCGCCGTAGCTGGTGTTCTCTTCCACGCGCCGCATCACGCGCCGCCCGATCTGCTCGCTCATCACCTCGGCGGTGTCGCGGTCGCCGGCGCGCAGGATCAGCTTGGTCTGGCACTGGCCGACGATGGTCTTCGCCTTGTCCGGCCCGTAGAGGTCCTGCAGCTGGCTCACCTGCTGGAAGCCGAGCACGACCGCGCCCCCGTACTTCCTCAACCGCTGAGGTCCGTCTGCCAGCTTCTCGATCTTCCCGGCCGAGTGGAACTCGTCGAGGATGATCCACGTCGGATGACGCGCGATCTCGTGGCGCGAGAGCATCGCGCCGATGGCGATCTCGGACCAGAAGCCGAGCAGCGGCCGGATCGAGTCCATGTGGCTTTCAGGCGTGGAGAAGAAGAGGAACCCCCCGTCCTCCGCCTCCCGATTTGTCCACTTCTGGATCGAGAACCTCTCCTTCGATCCGTAGAGGTAGATCAGCGGCTCCACGCCGTTGGTCAGCACCGACTCCAGCGACGAGACCCGCGAGCCTTCGATGCCGTTCAGGTGCTTGGCGGCCGGCGTTCCTTCCAGCAGGTCCTTCAGCTTCTTCGTGGGGCCGAACAGGAGGTCCAGCGCCTCGGTGAGCTCAATGTTCGGGTTCTTCCGGCGGAGCTGGTAGCCGGTCCAGGAGAAGAGCGAGCGGGCCACCTCGACCCAGTAAGGATCGCCTGACTTGGGGTCCTTGAAGATAGCGTGGCCGAGCTTGTCCCAGTCGGGGCGATCCAGCGCGTCGTCGAAGGGCGACCAGCCCGGCGAACGCGCATCGAACGGGTTCAGGATGACGTCCAGGCCTTCCTGGTAGTGGGCGCGAATATAGTCGAGTTCGGGGTCGAAGATGATGGCCCGCTGACCCTTCTCGCGGATCGTATCAATCAGCTGGTGGATGGCCTCGGTTTTCCCCGAGCCCGGCGCGCCCACCACCATGGTGTGCTGGGTCTCGGAATCGATCGGGTAAGGGCAGCCGGCGATCGCGGGCGTGACGAACGGGATGTAGGTCTCTTCCGCCGCCCTTTTCCGGTCGAAAGGCGCCGGGGTTTTCGCGCCCTTGTTGGCCAGCTGATGCGCCTCTTCCCGCGCTCGGATACGCGCCTCGTGCCGCTCCCGAACGACCTCGGCGTTGAAGGCGTAGATCTGCCTCATGAGGTCGCTGAGGCGGGTGATCTCCTGACCGCGGATCTGGCGCGTCTTGACCTTGTCGCGGCCGACGTAACTGAACACCCAGCTCGCCCCGATCCCGATGAGGATGCAGCCGCCCAGGAAGAACGTCCCCCACTGGATCGCGTGCGCCCAGAAGACGCGCGCGGGCCCCGCGACCTCCGCCACTTGCCAGATCGCCCTGACCGGCACCGCGACGCTCGGCGCGTCGATCGGCTTGATGTTCATGACCTGGGGAAAGGGGGTGCCGACCGTCTGGCAGAACCAGGCCCAGAGCGTCAGCCCACCGGCGCCGCGGGTCGCCGCGTTGCTGTTCCAGAGCAGGTAGGCGCACACCAGGAACCAGCCGGCTCCGATGAAGCTCAGCCACCCCACGATCTCCAGGGTCATGTCGAAGGTGTGATGGGCGGTCTGGCCGCCGCGCAGCCAGGTCTCAAATCGTCCGCGATGAGGGCGCGACATTGGGTTCTCCAGGTTGGAACCAGGAGACCCCGAGCAAGGTGCCGGGAACGATCAACGCCGCCGCCAGCATACAACGGCCGCGGCTGTGGGGCCAAGCGCCCAGGGTGCGCGCGACGCTATGGCATTCGAGGAATGTTTGTGAACACCCGCCGGAGAGACGTCGGGGTGGCTCGAACATCGACCGCCGGTCGGTCGGGCTCCGGTCCGAACAGGTCGGACGCGGCCTCGGCGCACGCATCGAGGATCTCGCGGGCGTCGCCCTCGTACAGCCGATTGAAGATCGCCGTGACCAGCCTGGCCGCCGTCCAGCTCTGGACGGCGTTCACGTGGGCCAGATAGGCCGCCGGGAACAGGCGCGCCGTCCGCAGAGTGTCGGACAGGACCTCCTCCGCCGGCATCTCACGTCGCCGCCCTTCCGCAAGGAGCCACTTCGCGTCTTCTCCGGATGCGACGACACGCTCCTTCATGGCGTCCTGGACGAGGCCCTCCAGGACCTGAGTGTTCCTCCGGCCGGTGGCCTTGGCCTCCGCCCGGAGCCATTCCATGGCCGACCGGCTGAGCCTGATGCTGGTGTGAGGCGTCGCCGCCATGTCTGTACCCCGCGCAGGACCGTACGCGAGTTGTACGTCGGCTAAACCCTTGCGTCAGCGTATGAGTTTGTCGCGGACGAAAATCGTACGCGACTTGTACGCTTCTCCGTAAATTGCGCTTATCGTTGCGACATCAACAGCTTGAAGACTTCCGCCGGGTGGGCGTAGGGTCTGGACAGACTAGCACCAGATTTCCGGCGTCCCAGGGCGGTTTTTCAGCCTGACCTTCGAGCAAGTGGTGTGCCGCCGCAGGCGGGTCAAGCCGCGACATGACCGACCCAGGACCACGCCGAAGGCGGGGACTGGAGGAGAGCTGGAGCGAGCGCCGCCCTATCTCCGCCGGGGCTCCCGCGGCGCAGCCAGCGGGCCGGCGAACCACCCCGTGGACGCGACGCGACCGACCCGGGACCACGCCGAAGGCGAGGACCGGAGGGGAGCTGGAGCGGGCGCCGCCCTGTCCCCGCCGGGGCGCCCGCGGCGGGTGGCGGGGCGGCGATCAAGATCTCGCCGGTG